>SCUQ01000381.1 GCA_004297635.1 Rhizorhabdus sp.
GCACCCTGCTCGCCCAAGATGGTGCGGCTGTCGATCTTGCTCGTCACCTGGAAGCTGATCCGGGTCGGCAGGTTGGCCTTGATCACGCCGGTGATGACGTCGACCGAGGGGCGCTGCGTCGCCATGATCAGGTGGATGCCCGCCGCGCGCGCCTTCTGCGCGAGACGCTGGATCAGGAATTCCACCTCCTTGCCCGCGGTCATCATCAGGTCGGCGAGTTCGTCGACGATGACGACGATCTGGGGCAGCGGCTCGAATTCGAGCTTCTCTTCCTCGTAGATGGGCTGGCCGGTCTCGGCGTCATAGCCGGTCTGGACCCGTCGGCCGAGCGGCTGGCCCTTGGCCTTGGCGGTGCGCACCCGCTCATTGAAGCTCGCGAGACCGCGCACGCCGACCGAGGACATCATCCGGTAGCGGTCCTCCATCTGCTCGACCGCCCATTTGAGCGCGCGCACCGCCTTCTGCGGCTCGGTGACGACCGGCGAGAGGAGGTGGGGGATATCGTCATAGATGCTGAGTTCGAGCATCTTCGGATCGATCATGATCATCCGGCACTGGTCCGGGGTGAGCCGGTAGAGCAGCGACAGGATCATCGAGTTGATGCCGACCGACTTGCCCGATCCGGTGGTGCCGGCGACGAGCAGGTGGGGCATGGGCGCGAGATCGGCGATGACCGGATCGCCGCCGATATTCTTGCCGAGGACGAGGGCGAGGCCGCCCGCCGCCAGATCCTCGAAGGCGTCGCTGGCGATCAGCTCGCTGAGCGACACCGTCTCGCGCTTGGCGTTGGGCAGTTCGATGCCGATCACGGTGCGGCCCGGGATCACCGCGATACGCGCCGACATGGCGGACATGTTGCGGGCGATATCGTCGGCCAGCGCGATCACCCGGCTGGCCTTGATGCCGGCGGCGGGCTCCAGCTCGTACATGGTGACGACCGGGCCGGGGCGGATCTCGGTGATGCGGCCCTTGACGTTGAAATCGTCGAGCACGGTTTCGAGCAGGCGGGCGTTGCGCTCCAGCGCGGCCTTGTCGATCGTCTTGTTGGCGGTGGGCGGCGCCGGTGCCAGCAGCGACAGGCTGGGCAGCTTGTAGGTATCGCCCAGCGGCAGCGAGGATTGCCGTTCCCGCGCCACGACCTTGGCCGAGGGCGCGGCCGCCTTCTTGCGATCGACGACGACCGGCGGCGGCGCCTGTTCGGCGCCTTCGTCGATCGGGGCATGGCGCGGCGGGCGCGGCGGCACCGGCACCCGGTCGATCGTGTCGAGATCGGCATCGTCGAACGGCGCGTCCTCGCCATCGGCGTCGAACGGTTCGAGCGGGCGGCGGGCATAGGCGCCGCGCCGGAACAGCCAGTCCCGCTCATCGGCCATCAGGCCCAGGCCCCAGACCCAGAGCGACAGGCCGAGGATCGCGAGCAGCGCCGCCGAGCCGAGCCGCACCCCGTTCGCCACGACCGGATCGGCGAGCTGGCCCAGGCCGAGACCGGCGAGCGCCGCGCCGCCGAGGCCCAGGCTGCCGCCGAAGCCGGCGGGCAGCCCCGAGACCGATCCGCTGCGGAACAATGTCATGCCGATGCCGAGCAGGACGACCGCGACCAGCGCGACGAGCAGCGACCGTTTCCAGCGGCCGACCGGCCGGCCGCGCCACAGCCGCAGCCCCCAGACGAAGCCGAGCGGCAGCACCATCCCGATCGCCGGGCCGAAGATGCTGAGCGCGAGATCGGCGATCCAGGCGCCGGGGGTGCCGAAGATATTCTGCGCGGGGCCGCCCGCGGCGGTGTTCAGCGACGGATCGGTGACATGGTAGCTCGCCAGCACGAAGCCGAGCGCGATCGTCGCCCCGATCAGCCCCAGCGCCGAGAGGATCGATCCCGCGCGCTTGCCGAGGCCCGCGAACGCGCCCCGCCATCCGCCGGCCTGCGCCTGCGGGGCTTCGCTGCTTTCGCCCGCGATGATGATGCTGCGACTTGCCATGTTCGTTCCGCCCGGCCGGTGGCCGGCGCGCGCGATCCGCGCCCGCCAACCCGCTTTGCCCGAGAATCCCATAGTGGCGACTCCCGGTCAAGCGACCGGCGGATCAGCTGGCCGCTTCCAGCCCCAGCGCGTCGACGATTGTCCGTGCGGCGGCGTCGGGCGCGGTCCGCGTCATGTCCAGATCGAGCGCGCCGGCCGGCATCGCCGCCTCGCACGCGGC
>SCUQ01000382.1 GCA_004297635.1 Rhizorhabdus sp.
GATCCGCACGAAGAAGGGCGTGGTCGAGGTCGATGGCGTGCCCCGCCCCGAGACGACCGCCGAGGCGCTCGCCGCGCTCAAGCCAGCCTTCGATGCGAATGGTACGGTGACGGCGGGCACGTCGTCGCCGCTCACCGATGGTGCAGCCGCCGTGCTTGTAACCAGTGAGGAATATGCCAAGGCCAATGGTTTAACCATATTGGCTCGTATCAGGAGCGTTGCGGTATCGGGCTGCGAGCCCGAAATCATAGGCATCGGCCCGGTCTCAGCCTCACGCAAGGCGCTGGAACGCGCCGGGCTCGCTGTCGGCGATCTCAATATCGTCGAGCTGAACGAGGCCTTCGCCAGCCAGGCGCTCGCCTGCTCGAACGAGTTGGGGCTCAAGCCCGAGACGATCAACCTCGACGGCGGCGCGATCGCGATCGGCCACCCGCTGGGCGCTACCGGTGCCCGCATCGTCGGCAAGGCGGCATCGCTGCTGAAGCGCGAGGGCGGCAAATATGCGCTCGCCACCCAGTGCATCGGCGGCGGACAGGGTATCGCCACGGTGCTGGAGGCGGTGTGATCATGAACCCCTCAGACATACAGGGCACGATCCGCAAGGTGTGCGTCATCGGCGCGGGCACGATGGGGGCCGGCATCGCCGCGCAGGTCGCCAATGCCGGGGTACCGGTGCTGCTGCTGGACATCGTCCCGAAGGACGGCGGCAACCGCAACGCCATCGCGGAGGGCGCGGTCGCGAAGATGCTGAAGGCCGATCCCGCGCCCTTCATGTCGAAGGCTGCGGCCAGGCTGATCGAAACCGGGAATATCGAGGATGACCTCGCCCGCGTCGGCGAGTGCGACTGGATCGTCGAGGCGATCATCGAACGGCTCGACCTCAAGCAGGATCTCTACGCGCGGCTGGAGCAGGTGCGGAAGGCCGGCACCGCCATTTCGTCGAACACGTCGACGATCCCGCTCGGCCAGCTGATCGACGGGCGTTCGGAGGCGTTTGCCGCCGATTTCCTGATCACCCATTTTTTCAATCCGCCGCGCTACATGCGCCTGATCGAGATCGTCACGGGCCCGAAGACCGGCGCGGCGACGGCGGAAAAGGTCGCGGACTTCGTCGATCGGGCGATGGGCAAGACGGTTGTGCGTGCCAATGACACGCCCGGCTTCATCGCGAACCGGATCGGTACCTACTGGCTGCAGGTCGCGGTCAACGCGGCGATCGATCTCGGCCTGACGGTCGAGGAGGCGGATGCGATCGGCGGCAAGCCGATGGGCGTTCCCAAGACCGGCATCTTCGGGCTGATCGATCTCGTCGGCATCGATCTGATGCCGCTGCTCCAGAAGAGCCTGACCGCCACCCTGCCCGAGGGCGACGCCTATTTCGCGACCGTGCGGCCGATGCCGCTGGTCGATAAGATGATCGCCGACGGCTATACCGGCCGCAAGGGCAAGGGCGGCTTCTATCGCCTCAACCGCGAGGCCGGGAAGCGCAAGGAGGCGATCGACCTGGCGACCGGTGCCTATCGCCCCGCGATCAAGGCGCAGGAACCCCGCGTCCGGCTTGGCGAGCTTGTCGCCCTGCCCGGAAAGACCGGCGAATTCGCCTGGGCGGTGCTGGGCCAGGTGCTGAGCTACGCCGCGAGCCTGGTCGGCACCATCGCCGACGACATCGTTGCGATCGATGACGCGATGAAGCTCGGCTATAACTGGAAATATGGGCCGTTCGAGCTGATCGACCAGCTGGGTGGCGCGGCCTTCGCGAAGCGTCTGGCCGATGAGGGCAGGCCCGTGCCCGCGATCCTGGCGACCGCAGGGGACCGCAGCTTCTACCGTGTCGAGGGCGGCAAGCGTCAATATCTCGGCCTCGACGGCGCCTATCATGATCTCGTGCGGCCCGATGGCGTGCTGCTGCTCGAAGACATCAAGCGGAATGCCAAGCCGATCATGAAGAACGGCTCGGCCGCGCTGTGGGATATCGGCGATGGCGTCGCCTGCTTCGAGTTCACCTCGAAGATGAATGCGCTCGACGGCGATACGCTCAAGCTGCTCGGCCAGGCGGTGGCGCATGTCGCCGCCTCGATGAAGGCGATGGTCGTGTACAACGAAGGGTCGAATTTCTCGGCCGGGGCCAATCTCGGGCTGGCGCTGTTCGCGCTGAACATCGCCGCCTGGGGGGAGATCGACAAGCTCGTCGCCGGTGGGCAGCAGGCCTATAAGGCGATGAAATATGCGCCCTTCCCGGTGGTGGCGGCGCCAGCCGGGCTCGCGCTTGGCGGTGGTTGCGAGATCGTGATGCATGCCGATGCGGTGCAGGCGCATGCGGAAACCTATATCGGCCTTGTCGAATGCGGCGTCGGGCTGGTCCCCGGCTGGGGCGGCTGCGGCGAATATATCGATCGCTGGGTGAAATCCGGCCTTTTGCCGAAGGGGCCGATGCCCGCGGTGGGCAAGGCGTTCGAGACGATCTCGACCGCCACCGTCGCCAAATCGGCTGCCGAGGCGAAGGAGTTGATGTTCCTGCGCAAGGACGACGGCATCTCGATGAATCGCGACCGGCTGCTGTTCGATGCCAAGGCCAAAGCGCTCGCGCTGGTCGATGGCTACACGCCGCCCGAGCCCCCCAGCTTCCGACTGCCGGGGCCGAGCGGCCGGGTCGCGCTCGGCATGGCGGCGGAGGGCTTCCACAAGCGGGGCATGGCGACCGATTATGATATGGTCGTCTCCGATGCGCTGGCGGAGGTCCTGACCGGCGGCGATGCTGATATCGTCGATGTCGTGAGCGAGCAGGATATGCTCGCGCTCGAACATGCGGCCTTCATGGCGCGGGTGCGCGATCCCAGGACGATGGCCCGGGTCGAGACGATGCTCGCGACCGGCAAGCCGCTGCGGAATTGAACATTCTCTCCGGCACGGGGAGGGGATACCCTGCGCAGTATGGCGGAGGGGGTGTAAGGCTGGACGCAACTCGAGTTGCGAGGATATGGCCCCCACCACCGCTTCGCGGTCCCCCTCGCCGAAACGGGAGGAACCAAGGGAGAAGAAGAGATGCAGGTTTATGAGGCTCCGCTGCGCGACATGCGCTTCGTCATCCATGAACTGTTCCAGGATGACGGCTTCGGCGATCTTCCCGCGCATGAGGAGTTCACGCCCGACCTGATCGACGCGGTGATCGAGGAGGCGGCGCGGCTCGCGCAGGACGTGCTGCTGCCGCTCAATGCCAGCGGGGACCTGGAAGGCTGCGTCTGGGAAAATGGCGTCGTCCGCACCCCCAAGGGCTTCAAGGAAGCCTATACCGCGTTCCGCGAAGGTGGCTGGTGCGCGCTTGCGAACGATCCGAAATGGGGCGGACAGGGCCTGCCCGAGACGGTGAACAAGCTGGTCGAGGAGATGATCAGCGCGTCGAACGTCAGCTTCGGCCTCTACCCCGGCCTGACCCATGGCGGCACCACCGCGCTGAAGGCGCACGCCACGCCCGATCTTCAGGAGCGCTTTCTTCCCAAGATGGTCGAGGGCAGCTGGTCCGGCACGATGTGCCTGACCGAGTCGCATTGCGGCACGGATCTGGGGCTGCTGCGCACCAAGGCGGTGCCGCAGGACGATGGCAGCTACAAGATCACCGGCAACAAGATCTTCATCTCGGCCGGCGACCATGACCTGACCGAGAACATCATCCACCTCGTCCTCGCGCGGCTGCCCGATGCGCCCAAGGGGGTGAAGGGGATCAGCCTGTTCGTCGTCCCGAAATATCTTCCGAAGGAGGATGGTTCGGTCGGCCCGTCCAACGGCGTGTCGTGCACCGGCATAGAGCACAAGATGGGGCTCAAGGCCTCGGCCACCTGCCAGATGAGCTTCGACGATGCGACCGGCTGGTTGGTCGGCGAACCCAATCAGGGCCTGGCGGCGATGTTCACGATGATGAACACCGAGCGCGTCTCGGTCGGCATACAGGGGCTCGGGATCGCGACCGCCGCCTATCAGAGTGCGGTGGCCTATGCGAAGGACCGCATCCAGGGCCGCGCCCTGTCCGGCCCCAAGCGGCCCGATCTCGCCGCCGATCCGATCATCGTCCACCCCGATGTGCGCCGCATGCTGATGACGATGCGGACCTATACCGAGGGTTGCCGCATGCTGAGCATGTGGGTGGCGCGCGCGATCGATGCGGAACGGCACTCGCCGGACGCGGACGTGCGCCAGCGCGCCGACGACATGGCCGCGCTGATGACCCCGGTGGTCAAGGCGCTGCTCACCGATCTCGGCCATGACGCCGCGCAGATCGGTGTCCAGGTCTATGGCGGCCACGGTTACATCCGCGAGCATGGCATGGAGCAATATGCCCGCGATGCCCGGATCGCGATGATTTACGAAGGCACCAACGGCGTGCAGGCGCTCGATCTGGTCGGCCGCAAGATGCCCGCCCATGGCGGCCGCCTGCTGCGCGCCTTCTTCCACCCGGTCGCCGAGTTCATCGAGCAGCACAAGGCGGTGCCGGGCATGGAGAAGATGGTCGAGGCGCTGGAAAAGGCGTTCGGCGCGCTGCAGCTTTCGACCGCGACGATCGCCCAGAAGGGCATGGCCGATCCCGAAGAGGCGGGCGCCGCCTCGTCCGATTATCTGCGCCTGCTCGGGTTGGTGGCGATGGCCTATCTCTTCGCCAAGGCGGCCAAGGTCGCCGGCATGAAGAAGATGATGGGGCAGGACCCCGACGGCTTCTATGCCGCGAAGCTGGTGACGGTGCGCTTCTTCTACGAACGCATCCTGCCGCAGGTGGCCGGGCTGTTCCAGGCGATCAAGGCCGGCAAGGCCTCGATGATGGACATGCCCGAAGAGGCGTTCTGACCGGACGCGGCGAGCCGCGCCCGAGCGTCAGGCAAGACGCTCCGGCACCACGCCCGAATCCTCGATCACCTTGTCGACCGGGGACAGCTGTTCCCAGGGGAAGACGAACCAGTCCTTGTTGACCGTCCGGTCGATCGTGCGGAAGCGATAGTCCACCCGTTCCGCCGAGACGACATTGTCGATCAGGGTCGCGAAGCGGATATTGGCAAGATCGCCGCCCGCTTCGTGGATCGCGGCCTTGATGTGGGTGATGGTGGTGCCGCTGTCGTTGATGTCGTCGACGAACAGCAGCCGCGCGGTGCCGCTCATCGCCGCCAGCTTGACGAGCAGCTCGGCCGCGAAATCGGGCAGGTGGGAGCTATGGTCGACCGACAGCATCGGCACGCCGGTGGCGTGGCTGAGATAGACGGCCGGCGTGAGCCCACCGCGGCCGATGCCGATGATGAAGCCGGGTTCCCAGCCGCTCTCGCGGATACGGGCGGCGACATAATGGACCGCGGTCAGGAACTCGGGCTGATCGACGGGCGTGAGGGTCGGCATCGGCGGGTTCCTTACAGGGTGGCCGCTGCGACATAGGCGTCGAGCGCGGCGAGGTGGCGGGATACGGCTGCGTCGTCGAGAAAGGCGCCGAGGAAACTGTTGCGCGCGAGCGTTGCGAAATCCTGGGCATTGAGCTTTCCGGCCGGGATCAGCGCGCGATAATTGTCGTTCACATAGCCGCCGAAATAGGCAGGGTCGTCCGAATTGACGGTGGCGCGCAGGCCCAGCCGCAACATGCGCTCGATCGGGTGCGCGTCGATATCGCGCACCACGCAGAGCTTCAGGTTGGACAGCGGGCAGACGGTGAAGGTCATCGCCGACCGCGCCAGCCGCGTGACGAGCGTCGGATCCTCCAGTGCGCGGTTGCCATGGTCGAGCCGGTCGATGTGGAGCAGATCGAGCGCCTCATGGATATAGGCGGGTGGCCCTTCCTCGCCAGCATGGGCGACGCGCAGCAGACCCATCTCGCCGGCCCGGGCGAACACCCGCTCGAACTTCGATGGCGGGTGGCCCACCTCCGAACTGTCGAGCCCCACCGCGGCGATCCGGTCCAGCCAGGGTTCGGCGGCCTTCAGCGTCGCGAAGGCGGCATCCTCGTCGAGGTGGCGCAGGAAGCACAGGATCAGCTTCGACGTGAGACCATGGCGGCGTTCGGCCTCGGCCATGCCGGCCAGCAGCCCGTCCGCCGCCACGGCGAACGGGATGCCACGATCGGTGTGGGTCTGCGGATCGAAGAAGATTTCGGCATGGCGCACATTATCGGCAGCGGCCCGGTCGAAATAGGCGAGGGCGAGGTCGCGGAAATCCTCCTCGGTGCGCAGCACGTCGGCGCCCTGATAATAGATATCGAGAAAGTCCTGCAGCCGCGAAAAGCTATAGGCGGCGCGGAGTGCTTCGACACTGGCGAAGGGGATGGCGATGCGATTGCGCCGGGCCAGCGCGAACATCTGCTCGGGCTCGAGGCTGCCTTCGATATGCAGGTGAAGTTCGGCCTTGGGCAAGCCGGCGACGAACGTGGCGAGGTCGGTCATATTGGCCATCCAAGCGGGAGGGCGGCCGCAAGGGGTGCGGCGCGCGTGTTGGGGCTATCATCACGAAGAGACAATGGGCGCTCCCGAAGCTGGACCATCCTCTCCGGCGCGATCCTAGCAGCGGTTATGGCGGTGGCAATGGGCATCGGTCAGCCAGTTTTGTGCGCTAGGCGACATCCGTAGCGTGCCCAAATACACTTAGATCAGGGATTTCCTGAAATCATTTGGCAGCGGCGGGCGGCGCAGCTACCCAAGCGCGCGATGAGGGCGGCGCAGCAGAACCTGGAACGTATCGCGGAACGTCGCTTCGCGCGTACCGTGATGCTGTTGATCGTCCTTGGCTTCGGCCTGGTCATGCTGGCCGGCATATCGGCGCTCGCGGTGATGCTGCGCGGCGAGGAACAGACCACGCTGGTCGACCATACCTATCAGGTCGAGCGACAGGCGACGGGCATCCGGCTTGCGCTGGAAGAGATGCGCAGCGCCCGGCGCGGTTTCGTACTCGGGCTACGGAAAGACAGCGGCGCTTCCTATCCGGCGGCGGCCGCCAGATTGTTCAAGAGTATCGACGGGGTTGCTGGACTGACCCGCGATAATCCAGTGCAACAGCGCAATGCGGAACAGGTCAGGCGCATGGCCAGCTCGCTCGATATCCTGTTCCGCCAGTCGATGGGGCCAAGCCTCCAGCGATCGGACAAGGCCGAGGTCGAGCGGCAGATACTGGCCGGCAAGGTCGAGGCGGTGGCGATGCGCATGCTGGCCGAGGAGCGGCGCCTGCTGGCCGAGCGTTCGGCATCGCGGGAGGGCAGTGTCCAGCTCTTCTATGCGGTGCTCGCGTTCACCGGCGTCCTGCTGGCGCTCGTCGCGCTCGGATCGGTCTGGGTGATCCGCCGCTATACCGGCGAACTGGTGGTATCGCGGGCAGAGTTGCGCAATCTCAACGAAAATCTGGAGGAGGCGGTCGCCGAGCGGACGGTCGATCTGCAGCGCGCCAATGACGAGATTCAGCGCTTCGCCTATATCGTCAGCCATGACCTGCGCTCGCCGCTGGTCAATGTGATGGGCTTTACCGCGGAACTCGAAGCCGCGATCGCCCCGCTCCAGGGATTGATCGAGAAGGTCGACGAACGCGATCCCGCCCTGGTCAGCGAAGAGATGCGGCTCGCGGTGGGAGAGGATCTGCCCGAAGCGGTGGGATTCATACGCACCTCGACCCAGAAGATGGACCGGCTGATCAACGCGATCCTGCGGCTGTCGCGCGAGGGCCGGCGCACCATCACGCCCGAGCAGCTTGATCTGGGCGCGATCGCGCATGGCGTGATCGACGGGCTGCGTCACCGGATCGATGAGCTGGGCGTTGAGGCGACGGTCTCGGATCAGCTGCCCGACATGATCAGTGACCGGCTGGCGATCGAGCAGATATTGTCGAACCTCGTCGAGAATGCAGTCAAATATCTCAAGCCAGGCCGACCCGGCGAGATCCGGATCAGCGGCCGCCGGGAGCATGGCCGCGTCCTGCTCCAGATCGCCGACAATGGCCGCGGCATCGATCCGCGCGACCACGAACGGGTGTTCGACCTGTTCCGCCGCTCGGGCGAGCAGGATCAGCCGGGCGAGGGGATCGGCCTCGCCCATGTCCGTGCCTTGGCCTATCGTTTGGGCGGCACCATTTCGGTCGAGTCCGAACTCGGCAATGGTGCTACCTTCACCGTCAATCTCCCGGCGAATTTCGCCGGCGAACGAACCGCGTAACGCCTAGGGGATCGCAGCCATGAATGCCCAGCAACCCGTAAACATCGTCATGATCGAGGATGATGAGGGCCATGCCCGTCTGATCGAGAAGAATATCCGCCGCGCCGGCATCTCCAACCCGATCCACCATTTCGTGGACGGCACCTCGGGGTTGCGCTTCCTGTTCGAGGCACCCGACGGACCGGTGCATAACGGCCCGGCGCTGGTGCTGCTGGATCTCAACCTGCCCGATATGAGCGGCACCGATATCCTGACGAAGATCAAGGCCGAGGGCAGCCCGCTCCGGCGCGCGCCGGTCGTCGTGCTGACGACGACCGATGACAAGGTCGAGATCCAGCGCTGCTACGACCTGGGGTGCAACGTCTACATCACCAAGCCGGTGAACTACGAGAATTTCGCCGCGGCCATCCGCCAGCTCGGCCTGTTCCTGTCGGTGATCCAGGTGCCCGATCTCGAAGAGCAATGATGAGCGAAGCGCCGCCGGCCATCCTCTATATTGACGACGATGAGGGCCTGCGCCGGCTGACGGCGCGGTCGTTGCGGCGGCTCGGCTATCGGGTCGAGCTGGCGGGCAGCGGCGCCGAAGGCGTGGCGATGGCGGCAGCGGAGCGCTTCGATCTCGTCGCGGTCGACCATTATATGCCGGGGCAGGACGGGCTCCAGACCCTCGCCGCGCTCAAGAAGCTGGATCAGCCACCGCCGGTCATCTTCGTCACCGGCTCGGACGAAAGCAAGCTCGCGGTCGCCGCCCTCAAGGCGGGCGCGATCGACTATGTCGTGAAGACCGTCAACACCGACTATTTCGACCTGCTCGGGCAGGCGATCACCCAGGCGCTGGCGACGGTCAGCCTGCGGCGCGAGAAGGAAGCCGCGGAGGAGCGTCTGCGCGAGAGCCATGCCCGGCTGGAAATGCTGCTGCACGAGGTCAATCACCGGGTCTCCAACAGCCTCCAGCTCGTGTCGGCCTTCGTCCATATGCAGGCCCGCGTGCTTGACGCGGGGGAGGGCGTGGCGCGCGCCGCGCTCGACGACACCCAGCGCCGGATCGCCGCGATCGCCCAGGTTCACAAGCGGCTCTACACCTCCGACTCGGTCGAGACGGTGGACATGGCCGATTATCTCGGCTCGCTGCTGGAGGAGCTGGGGGACACCTGGTCGACCCCGTCGGCGCCCCGCCACATCCGCCTGGCCGCCGAGCCGCTCAAGCTCGCGACCGACAAGGCGGTGGCGCTGGGCATCATCGTCACCGAACTCGTCACCAATGCCTGCAAATATGCCTATCCCGCCGATGGCGCCGGCGAGGTGCGGGTGGCGCTGGTCAATGCCGGCGACACGCAGTTCTCGCTTCGCGTCGAGGATGATGGCTGTGGCATGGGTTCGGGCGAGACCAAGGGCACCGGCCTGGGCACAAGACTGATCCGTGCGATGGCGCAGACGCTCAAGGCCAGTCTCGAACATGCGCCCGCCGATCGCGGCGTCCATGTGGTCCTTCTGGCGGCGCAATAACCCTCTCCCGCCACGGTTCGTCGCAGCCGCCTTCACAAGCTGGGTTTCGTTGCGGCGCCATCGATTGACCGAATCGGGCCGCCCGTGATTGTCGCGCCGCAGCATCCGCGGGGATACTGACAATGATGGGTTTCATGGTGCTCGCCTATGGTTTCGTCGCGGCCTTCGTGCTGACGAGCCTGTCGCGGAACCGGCGGGACGCGCGGCCCGACGCGCCGATCCTGACCTATGCCGGACATGGCTTGCTGGCGGCGTCGGCAGCGGGCGCCTGCCTTGCGCTCAGCGCCGCCGCCTTTGGCGTTGCACCCGGCTTCACGCTCGGCTGACTGCGCCTTGGCGCCAACCGCCTTCGTCCTGCCGCGCCGCAGCCCCGGATAATCCTTGCCGTTGCGCAATGACCGATGTGCTGCACGGTTCGCCGCGCATCGCGGAACAAAGCTGGCGGCATGCGCGCGAGGCCGTTGACCGAATCGCCGGGCCGTGATGCTTCCTCGGCCGAGCCTTGCGGGCTCGCGCGCTTGGGGGCCAATCCAGGATCGCTATTCGGGACTGCTGATCGCCACTCGGCAGCCCTTCAACCAGATGACTCGACCCTCTCCAGGGGCCGTTGCTGTTGGAGGACGTGATGGGGCGTAAGGTGGTTTTTCTCGGTGTCGTCGCAGCCGGGTTGGTGCAGGCGGCACCGCTCTGGGCCCAGGCACAGGACGTGCCCATCCGCGACCGGCCGCAAGGCGAAGATAGTCCTGCTGCTGCCGCGCCCGCCGATGCGCAGCGGGCCGTGGCTCCGGCTCCGACCGCCGCTGCGCCGGATGAGGTCCGGGACAAGGCGCGGGAGCTCGCCGAACGCGATCTCGCCGCCGTGCCGCCGGAGGAATTGAACCCCGTTCTCGTCGATCCTGGCGAAGCCCGGCGGGCTCGCGCCCGCGCTCGGCAGGCTGCGGTGGAGGCGGATGCGCAACCGCGCGACGTCGCCCCGCCCCGGCCCATGGTCGCGGACGCGGCGCCACCACCGCCCGCCGCGCCGGTTCGGGCGACCGCCCCCGTCTATGCCGATCGCGAACCGGAGGCCGCCGCCGCCGAAGGGGAGACGCTGGACGATGGCGCCCCCACTGTCCGTGATCTGCGCGGTCGTCAGGCGCGGCAGGCGCAGGCCGATGAGGCCGAGGCCCCGCCGCCGCCCGCCCGCGATCTGCGCGAGCGTCAGGCGCGGCAGGTCTATGCCGGGGACGCGGCCGACGACGGCGCGGAGGCCGCCGTGCCGCCGCTGCCGCGCGACCTTCCGGCCCGTGCGCCGCGCGCCGTCTATGCCGATGATGATGATCGCGACGCGCGCGGCGCCTATCCGGGCGACCGTCGTGATCCGGCCACGGACATCGACGATCGCGCCCCGCGCCCCGGCGAACGCTATGCGATCGTCGATCGCGACCTGCGCCCCGATACCGGGCGGGATGACGCGCCCCGCCCCGCCTGGGGCAACCGCGCGACCGATCCCGCCTGCGATGCGGACCGCGCGGCCCGGCTGCGCGACAATGTCCGCCGCAAGGCCGATTTCGAACGGATCGACGGCCGCGCCGCCGAGGATATCGAGGAGGAGATCGGCCATGCCGCCAATCTCCAGCGCAGCTATTGCGCGACGGGCATGAACGACTGGCGCG
>SCUQ01000383.1 GCA_004297635.1 Rhizorhabdus sp.
CGCTCAAGCTCCCCTATACGACGCTCGACCACAAGCATGTCTATCGCAAGCTGATCGAACTGTGCGTCACCCAGGGCGATCATATCTGCACCGTCTCGGAGTCGAGCCGCCGCGACATATTGAGCCTGTTTCCCGACGTGTCGCCCGACAAGGTGAGCAACAGCTACCAGACCGCGCCGATCCCGGAAGCGCTGCTCGCGCGCCCGCCCGAAGAGGATGCGAGCGTCGTCGAGGGGATGTTCGGGCTGAAGCATCGCGGCTATTTCCTGTTCTTCGGCGCGCTCGACCCGAAGAAGAACCTCGCCCGCATCATCGAGGCCTATCTGAGCAGCCGCAGCGAGACGCCGCTGGTGATCGTCGGCGCGCGGCACTGGGGCACCGAGCAGGAGAGCCGGATCTTCGGCAAGACCGGCATATCGCTTTATGGCGAGGCGGCGGCGAAGGGGCTCGTCCAGCTCGACTATCTGCCGCGCGAGATGCTGCTCCGGCTGGCGCGCGGGGCGAAGGCGGTGCTGTTCCCGTCGCTCTATGAAGGCTTCGGCCTGCCGGCACTGGAGGCGATCCGGCTGGGAACGCCGGTGATCTCCTCGACGATCAGCTCGCTGCCCGAAGTGGTGGGCGCCGCGGGGCTGCTGGTCGATCCCTATGACGCGGCGGCGATCGCCTGGGCGATGCGGAAGATCGATGGCGACCCGGAGCTGTCCGCGAGGCTGATGGCTGCGGCACCGGCGCAGGCGGCGAAGTTCAGTGACGAGGCCTATCAGGCGCGGCTGGCCGCGATGTACGCCAAGGTGCTGGGCGGCTGATCAGGCCTGATCGGGCCAGCGCCGGCGCGCCGCGATGCCATGGGCGTCGAGGAGCTGCAGCTCGGCGAGGAGATCCTCCAGCCGATCGAGCGGCCAGGCGTTGGGGCCGTCCGACTTCGCATGGGCGGGATCGGGGTGGGTTTCCATGAACAGGCCGGCGACGCCGACCGCGACCGCGCCGCGCGCGAGCACGGGGACGAACTCCCGCTGACCACCCGACGAGCCGCCCTGCGCGCCCGGCAGCTGCACCGAATGAGTTGCGTCGAACACGACCGGGCAGCCCGTCTCGCGCATGATGACGAGACCGCGCAGATCGGTGACGAGATTATTATAGCCGAAGGAGGTGCCGCGTTCCGTAACGAGGATCTGCGCCGGGGTTCCTGCCGCCTGACCCGCCGCCTTCGCCTTGGTGACGACATTCGCCATGTCGTGCGGCGCCATGAACTGGGCCTTCTTGATATTGGCGACCTTGCCACAGGCGCCGGCCGCCTCGATCAGGTCGGTCTGCCGGGCGAGGAAGGCCGGAGTCTGGACGATATCGACCACCTGGGCGGCGGCGCGGACCTGATCGGCATCATGGACGTCGGTGAGCAGCGGCAGGCCGGTTTCGGCGCGAACCTTTTCCAGGATGCGCAGGCCATCGTCGATGCCGGGGCCACGGAAGGAGGCGTTCGAGCTGCGATTGGCCTTGTCGAACGAGCTCTTGAAGATGATCAGCATGCCGAGCCGGTCGGCGATCGCCTTCAGCCGCTCGGCCACCGAGAGGACCAGCGCCTCCGATTCGATCACGCAGGGTCCCGCGATCACGAACAGGGGCTCGTCGAGCCCTACCTTATGTCCCAGAGATCGGAAGAGCACA
>SCUQ01000384.1 GCA_004297635.1 Rhizorhabdus sp.
AGAGCGCGCTGTTCAATGCCCTGACCGGCGCGCTCTTGCCGGCATTGGGATTGCCGACCAGCGCGACCATGGGCGAAGGGGTCATCGGTTGTGGCGATTCATCTGGTCTTGGAAGGGCCGACAGTGATCGCGGACGCCTGGCTGGTGCGGAGCGCCACCGTCATCCGCCCGATCCGGCAGGCGATCGGATCGGTCCCGAACGGTCCCTTGTGCAGCTTCTCCACCGAGACGCCTTCATCGACACCCAGTTCGCGCAGCCGCCGCGCATCACGCTCTTCCAGGCGTTTCCAGTCGATTCCGACGATGGCACCACAGCTCTTCAGCGGCAGCTTGTCCAGCGTGATCGGTGCGGCATCCTTCTTCATGATGCGAGTGATTATCAATAACGATGGGCGAAAGCCAGTGCTATCATCATGGCTGCGGCGCGCGGTTCAGCCCTGAATGCGGTAACGCAGCCGCCCAAGGAAACGTGCCGGACTGAAATGGCGGTCCGGATCGGGCTTGATTCGCGCCTTGAACCGCTCGAACGCCATGACATTGTCGATGCGGCGGTCGAGAAAAGCGCGCGTATCGGCGAAGCCTTCGCTGTCGTCATCCATCCAGGCGGTCATCGTTGCGGCATAGAGCGCCGCCAGCGTGGTCCGTTTGCTGTACCAGGCAAAATCGACGCTCGTATCGCCGATGGCCCGCCACATGGCATCGGCGGCGCGCCAGGCGAGCTTGCCGGCGCGGGCGAGATGATCGGGCCGAGCAAGGATGGCGAGCGCACGGCGCAGCGCATCGGGATGGGCGGCCGCCGCGTCGAGGCGTGCAAGCACGGCGGCGCGAATACGGTCGCGAATCTTCATCGAGCGGAGGTCCAACGTGCCCAGCCGGGCAGCCATGTCCCGATCGATGGCGGCGAACCAGGCGTAGATCATCTCGATCGCACCGCCCGGGAAGCATAATGCGGCCCTTTCCGCCGGGACGTCCAACTCATCGGCGGCACCGGCCAGCGCCGCAGCGCTCCAGCCATCGAACACCGCATGGGCGGGCAGCCGCTCAGCCAGGGCTTCCCGCAGCTCGTCGAGAGTCATGTCATTGGGCGCGATCATGGTTCAGTCTTTACGATGGTCGGCGCCGGCTGGCCAGAGCCGCTCATTCGCACCAGCACCAGCGCCGCGCAGATGGCAAGGCCGCCAACGATATCGGCGAGACCCATATGTTCGCCATAATAGAGGCGGCCGATCAACGCGGCGATGAACGGCTGCATCAGCAGGCCCAGGCCGATCACCAGCGAAGAGAGATGGCCCATCGCATAGATCATCAGCCCATGGCCGACCACCTGGCTGCTGATCGCCAGCAGCAAAAGCGGTTTCCAGTCGCCCGGCCAGAGCGGTCCACCGAGAAGGATCGCGAAGAGGAGGAGCGGCCCCATTCCGGCGAGCGTGGAGATCAGCAGCACCGGCACCGGCGCGAGCATGCCCCGTGCGCGGCTCATGGCGACGAGATAGCCAGCGTAGAATATGCCCGCGAGGATGCAAAGCAGATCCCCGGTCAGGTTGCGCGCGTCGATCTGGTAGGAGCGGCCGAGCACCAGCAACGTGCCGAGCCCCGCCAGCAGCAGCGCCGCGGTCTGGAATCGATCGGGCAGAGTCCGGCTGCCGATCAGCACATAGGCGGCGAGCAGGAAGCTGGCGAGATTGGCGAACAGGGTCGCATTGGCCAGCTTCGTATGGTGGATGCCGATATGCCAGGCGCCGAGATCGGCGGCGAAGCACAGTCCGCCGGTCGCGATCGTCCCGATCATCCCCCGCGACAGGCGCGGCACGGGCTGGCGGGTCGCCTTCGTCAGGAGAAAGAGCAGCGGAGCCGCCAGCGCCAGTCG
>SCUQ01000385.1 GCA_004297635.1 Rhizorhabdus sp.
TATTTTCTCGATCATGGTTACGCCGCGACGACAATGTCCGGCATTGCTGGGACGATGGGCGGATCAAAGGCAACCTTGTGGAGCTATTTCCCGTCGAAGGAGGCGCTGTTCGAAGCGGTGATCGATCGCGCGACGACGCTGTTCCGCCAGCGGCTGACGCCGCTGCTCGATCCGGATGGCGATTTCGAATCGGGTTTGCGGGGTTTCATGCTGCGCTTCCTGGAAAAATTGACCCAGGCCGAATCGGTGGCGCTGCACCGGCTCGTCCATGCGGAATCGGGCCGCTTCCACGAAGTCGGCCGGATATTCTACGATCGCGGGCCGCGTACGATCGTGCATCTGGCCGGGGCGTTTATCGGGCGGGCGATGGATCGTGGCACATTGCGCCGTGACGATCCGGTCTGGGCCGCCAGGACGCTGATCGCCATCGGCATGGCGGGGAGCCACCAGCAATTGCTCCTCGGCCTGGTCGATGTGGTGACGCCGGAGATGATCGCCGCCGACGCCGATGCCGCGATCGACACGTTCATGCGGCTCTACGCGCCGGCTGAGAGACCGGCATGACCTGCGGCCTTCGGCGGCGGCCATTGGCGGCGATCCACCGGCATAAATGAAAAGGGCGACCCGAGGGCCGCCCTTTGCAGTTCCGATCCGGAAACCGATCAGCGCGAGTAGAACTCGACGACCAGGTTCGGCTCCATCTTGACGGGGTAGGGCACCTCGTCGAGCGTCGGCACGCGGACGAATGTGACCTTCGCGCCGCCGTCCTGGGCGATATATTCGGGAACATCGCGCTCGGACAGGCCCTGCGCTTCGAGAACCAGCGCCATTTCCTGCGCCTTGGAACCCAGGCTGATCTCGTCGCCCGGCTTCACCAGACGCGAGGCGACGTTGCACTTCACGCCGTTGACGCGGACATGGCCATGGCTGACCAGCTGGCGCGAGGCGAAGATCGTCGGCGCGAACTTCGCGCGATACACGACGGCATCGAGGCGACGCTCGAGCATGCCGATCAGGTTCTGCGAGGTATCGCCCTTCATGCGCGACGCTTCGGTATAGTTCTTCTTGAACTGCTTCTCGGTCACGTCGCCGTAATAGCCCTTAAGCTTCTGCTTGGCCTTCAGCTGCAGACCATAGTCCGAAACCTTGCCCTTGCGGCGCTGGCCGTGCTGGCCGGGGCCATATTCACGCTTGTTGACCGGGCTCTTCGGACGACCCCAGATGTTCTCGCCCATCCGGCGGTCGAGCTTGTACTTGGCGCTATGGCGCTTCGACATGATATTTCCTTCAATCGCTACAACGTTACCCGCCATCGCTGGAAGCGAGGCGGGGTCGATCCCGGTATTTCGCTCTGCTGGGTTGCCGCCGATCTTCATCGGGGGAACGGCAGGGCCACCACTTCACCGGGGTATGGGGCCGATTGCGAAGGCGCGCCTATGGCCGCGACGAGGCGGATAGTCAAGTCCGCCCAGGCACGCTAATGCCCGCGCCATGAGCGAAACCACCGAGAAGAAGGTCGTCCCGGCGGCCGAATGCACCACCATGGCGGAGGTCCGCGCCGCGATCGACGGGCTCGATACGCTGATCGTCAGCCTGCTGGCCGAACGGATGCGCTATATCGAGGCGGCCGGACGGATCAAGGCGGACCGGGGCGCGGTGCGCGATGACGTCCGAAAGGCGGAGGTGATCGCCCATGCCGTAAAGGTGGCCGATGCCCGCGGCTTTCCGCCCAAGCTTGCCTATCGGCTCTACGACATGCTCGTCGAAGGCTCGATCGCGCATGAGTTCGACGTGTTCGACGCGCGTTAGGCGGCGCTGATCAGGCGGGGTCGCGGGCAGGGGGCTCGGCGACCGGCCGGTCATATCGGGTTGCGATGAGCGCGTCGGGCTCATTCTCGGCGGCGATGCCGTAGCTGGGCGGCCACTGCTTGCCTGGCAGATAATGGGTGCCGAAGATGCGGTCGTAGACCGGCAGCACCGAAGCAAAATTATGGTTGGGATGGTCGTCGCGCGAATGATGCCAGTGGTGGAAACGCGGACTCGACAGGACATGCTCGAACCAGCCCAGGCCGACCTTCAGGTTCGAATGGATGAAGAAGGCCCAGAAGGTGCCGATCAGCAACACGATCACCGGTACCAGGCTGCCTGAGCCGGAGCCGGGCGAACCCAGCCCGGCGATGGCGACCAGGGACAGGCCGAGCATGCGGGTGAAGATGATGTCGATCGGATGGGCACGGGTATTGATCAGCCAGTCCATGCGCACTGGCTGATGATGGGTGGCATGGAATTTCCACAGCCAGGGCACCCGGTGCATGATGCGGTGGCCCCAGTAGAAACCGAACTCGCCGATGATCAGCGCGGCGATGATCTGCAGCCAGATCGGCAGGCCGATCACCCAGAGCTGATAGCCGTCCGGCAGCAACTGACGGCCCGTCGCAGCGATCACGCCCAAGGGGAAGGCAAGGACGAAGGTCGGGATGAAGCCGTTCATGAAATAAAAGCCGAGATCGGCGGCCAGCCCCGCGCGCAGCGTCGACTGGCGATTGACGGAGAACAGCCATTCCAGCGGCACGAAGATGATCGCGAGCAGGAACAGCCACAATGTCAGGCTGGCGGCGGTCTGGATCAGGTGAATCAGTGCGGTCGGCATGCTCGGACCTTATTGTCTTCCGTCCGCCATCCGCTCCGATCCTGTCGGTCGGACGCCGGCCCTGACGTCAGACGATTTGCGAGGCGAGCGCGTCGCGGCCGTTGGTAGAGCGGCGGCGGGTCCGCATGACGCCACCAATTACGCCGAAGCCGATCAGCATCATCGCCCAGCTGGTCGGTTCCGGAACCGGCATCGGCACGATCGTGTCGATGGTGATGCCGTCGATCAGCGAGAAGGGGGGCTGACCGGCCGGGGTACCATAAGCCAGCAGCGACAGCGTGGTCGACGTGGACGTGGCGGTGAACGAGAAGGATTCGAACTGCCAAGGGGTGAAGCCACCCTCGAGATTGGTGACAATGCCGGTCTTGAAAATCTTGTCGGTCCCGCTGACCACGAGATTGGCATCATAGAAGCCGAGATCGTTCGTATCGTCCGCATAGGACGGGTCCATGTCGCCCGGATCGGCGTCGAAAAAGGCCAATCCTTCGGCTGCCGGATCGGTATGGAAGCCGCAGGTGCCGATACAGACTACCCAGGCTTCCTTAGTATCCCCGGC
>SCUQ01000386.1 GCA_004297635.1 Rhizorhabdus sp.
GCAAAGGCGTGCAATGTGACGAGGATCGCCTGCCCTTCGGCGACGCAAGCTTCGACCTCGTCGTCGCGATCGGCACGCTCGACAGCGTCAACGACCTCCCCGGCGCACTGGCGCTGATCCGCCGCATCCTGCGTCCCGATGGCCTGTTCCTGGGCGCCTTCACGGGCGCAGGCAGCCTCGACTGGCTGAAACGTGCGCTATTGGCGGCCGACGTGGCGACGAGCGGTGGCGCGGCGGCTCGGGTCCATCCCCAGATCGACGTGCGATCGGCCGGCGATCTGCTGGCGCGCGTCGGCTTCGCCTTGCCGGTGGCGGACGGCGACCGGCTCGATATCGGCTATGGCGATCCAATCAGGCTGCTCCATGATCTGCGTGGCATGGCGGCCACCAACCTTCTGGTCCAGCGTTCCCGAAATGCACCTGGCCGGGCCTGGCTCGGAGCGCTGTTCGAGCAGTTCGCCAGCGCGGCCGACGCCGACGGGCGGCTGCGCGAACGGTTCGATCTCGTCTATCTGTCGGGCTGGTCGCCAAGCCCCGATCAGCCTCGACCCGCGAAGCGCGGCAGCGCCACGGCATCGCTCGCCGAAGCGCTCAAGCCCAGACCATGATCGATAGGCTATGGACTTGAGACGCTTTTTCGCGGTAAGAGCGCCGCATATGACGCTGTACAGCGCCCTTCTCCTGCTTCGACTTACGCGCCCTTAGGCGCGCGATTTCGCTTGGGGTCGACAGGCCCGGCAAGCCACGGCGTCTAAGGGTCCAGAAGCGAACCCCGAAATGACCACCCTGCAGCAGGAGCAGGTAACATGACAAAGACCATCAAGATTTTCGACACCACCTTGCGCGACGGCGAGCAGTCTCCCGGCTGCTCGATGAACCTCGAGGAGAAGTTGCAGGTCGCCGCCCAGCTGGAGGCGATGGGCGTCGACATCATCGAGGCCGGTTTCGCCATCGCATCGCCCGGCGATTTCGAGGCGGTGTCCGAAGTCGCGCGCCAGTGTAAGACGGCGACCATCGCCAGCCTGGCGCGCGCCGCCAGCGCCGATATCGAGCGCGCGTGGGAGGCCGTGCAGCACGCCGCCAGCCCCCGCATCCACACCTTCATTGCCACGTCGCCGCTGCACATGCGGGTGAAGCTGAACAAGACGCCCGAAGAGGTGCTGGAGGCGATCGACCGCACCGTGCGGCTGGCGAGCAGCCTGTGCCCCGATGTCGAATGGTCCGCCGAGGACGCGACCCGCACCGAACCCGATTTCCTGTGCCGCGCGGTCGAGATCGCGATCGCGGCCGGCGCGCGGACGATCAACCTGCCCGATACGGTCGGCTATGCCACCCCGCAGACCTATGGCGCGATGTTCGAAGACGTCATCAACCGCGTCCCCAATGCCGACCTGGCGACCTTTTCGACCCATTGCCACAATGATCTGGGGCTGGCGGTCGCCAACACGCTGTCGGCAATCCTGAACGGCGCGGGACAGGTCGAATCGACGATCAACGGCATCGGCGAGCGCGCTGGCAATGCCGCACTCGAAGAGATCGCGATGGCACTGAAGGTGCGTCAGGACGTGATGCCCTACAGCACCCGCATCGTCTCCACCGAAATAACCCGGGCCTCGCGGCTGATTTCGGGGATCACCGGTTTCCAGGTGCAGCCGAACAAGGCGATCGTCGGTGCCA
>SCUQ01000387.1 GCA_004297635.1 Rhizorhabdus sp.
GCAGGCGACCCTGCTCGTCATCGCCTCAAAGACGTTCACCACCACCGAGACGATGCTCAACGCGCAGAGCGTGCTGAGCTGGATGGAGGAAGATAATGTCGAGGATCCCTATGCGCGCGTGATCGCGCTGACCGCCGCGCCCGACAAGGCGGTCGAATGGGGCGTGGACGAGACGCGCATCCTGCCCTTCGCCGAAAGCGTCGGCGGCCGCTATTCGCTCTGGTCGTCGATCGGCTTTCCCGCCGCGCTGGCGCTGGGCTGGGACGCGTTCGAGACTCTGCTCGACGGCGCGGCGGCGATGGACCGCCATTTCCGCGAAGCGCCGCTGCACGCCAATCTGCCGCTGCTCGCCGCCTATGTGGATCAATATTATTCGCGGGTGGCGGGCGCCGAGACCCGCGCCGTCTTCGCCTATGACGAACGGCTGCGGCTGCTTCCCTCCTATCTTCAGCAGCTGGAGATGGAATCGAACGGCAAGCGGGTGAAGGCCGATGGCTCGCCGGTCGACGGCCCAACCGCCGCGATCACCTGGGGCGGGGTCGGCACCGATGCCCAGCATGCGGTGTTCCAGCTGCTCCACCAGGGGACCAGACTGGTCCCGGTCGAGTTCGTCGCCGCGATCGAACCCGCCCATGCGCTCGACGACGCCCACCACCGCACCCTGCTGGTCAACTGCTTCGCCCAGGGCGCCGCGCTGATGGCGGGCCGCGCCAATGACGCCGATCCGGCCCGCGCCTATCCGGGCGACCGGCCCTCGACCACGATCCTGCTCGACCGGCTCGATCCCGCCCGGCTCGGTGCGCTGCTCGCCTTCTACGAGCAGCGCACCTTCGCCAATGCCGTGCTGATGGGGATCAACCCGTTCGACCAGTTCGGGGTCGAGCTGGGCAAGGAGATCGCGAAATCGATCGAAAGCGAGGGCACCGACCGCTTCGACCCGTCGACCCGCGCCCTGATCGCGCGGGCCCTGGGCTGACGCCACTTCGCCAAGCTCAGTGGCTCCTCAGGATGAGCGGTTGCGTGTAGCTTCTCATAAATCCGCTTGAAACAGACGCGCCTTAGGTCTGGGATAAGCGAATGGACGGGAGGCGGGCATGGGCGTGGTCGGCATGGGCGGGCTGTTCTTTCGGGCGAAGGACCCCGATGGACTGAACAGCTGGTATCGCGAGCAGCTCGGCATCGGTGCCGGCTGCGACAGTAGCGGCAAGGGCGATCCGTCCGAATGGTTCTGGAAGGTGCGCGGCGGGCCGATGGTGTTCGCCCCGTTCCAGCACAGCACCGATTATTTCCCGGCCGATAAACAATATATGATCAACCTGCGGGTCGAGGAGATCGACGCGCTGATCGCGAAGCTGGAGGCGGCAGGCATCGCGGTCGAGACCCGCGCCGAATGGGACGCGCCCGAGACCGGCCGCTTTGCCCGTATCCACGATCCCGAGGGCAATCCGATCGAACTTTGGGAACCGCCCGCCGACGCATGAGCAGCGCCCGCATCCTCCATGCGCTGCTGGCGCTGCTCGCGCTGGCGGGGATCGCGTTCAGCTTCCCCGCCGGGCCGTCGGTGCCGACGACCGCGCTGCTGCGGCCGGTGCGCTTCTTCAGCTTCTTCACGATCCTCACCAACCTGCTGGTGGCGCTGGCCGCGATCGGCGCCGCGCTGCCGCCCGCGCATCCCTGGCGCGCCATCGCCGCGCGGCCGGGGCTGCGCGCCGCCGTCGCGCTCCACATCCTCGTCGTCGCGCTGATCTTCCACCTGCTGCTCAGCGATATGGTGCGCCCCGGCTTTTCGGGCTGGATCGGCAATATGCTGGTCCATCAGGTCGTGCCCGCCGGCTGGCTGCTGTGCTGGCTCGGCTTCGGCGCGCATGGCGGGATCGATCGCGGCGCGCCGTTGCGCTGGCTGGCCTATCCGCTGCTCTACACCGCATGGGTGCTGGTCCATGGTACGCTGGGCGGCTGGTATCCCTATCCGTTCATGAATGTCGCGGCGCTCGGTTATCCGATGGTGCTGCGCAACGTCGCGCTGATCGGCCTCGTCTTTCTGGGGCTCGGCTATGCGCTGCGCTGGGTGGACGGGCGGCTGGAGCGGCGCGGATGAGGCGGCCGCTGTGGCGCGGGTTGCTGCTGGGAATCGCGGCCATGCTGCTGGTGGCGGGCGCGGGCTGGCTGTACGGCCGCCATGCCGTGCCCGCGCCCGCCGTCGAGCGGATGCCGAGCGGGGGCGGCCCGCGCAGCTATGGCGACGCGGTCGCGCGCGCGAATGCGGTGCTGATCGGCGCGCGGCAGCTGGCCGCCGATCATCGCGGCGAATGGCTGTTCGCCGAGCGGCTCGCCAATGCGCATATCACCCGCGCGCGGCTGACCGGCGACGTCGCCGACTATGCCGCCGCGCAGGCCGCGCTCGATCATGGCTTCGCCGTCGCCGACCGGGGTGCCGGACCGCACCAGACCCAGCTTGCGCTCGCAATGGCGATGCACCGGCTGACGCAGGCCGAAGCGATGGCCGATGCGATCGATCATTACGCGGTGCGCCCGGAGATCGAGGATCTGGTCGAGCTGCGGCTGGTGCGCGGTGATATCGCCTTCTATCGGGGCGACATCCGTGGGGCGGTCGCGCGCTATCGGGCGGCGGGCACCGACCCGGCGGATTCGCGCCTCGCGCTGCGCCTGGCGGAGGTGGCGGCGCGGACCGGGCGGCCCGACGCGGCGCTGGCGCTGATCGACGATGTCGAACGGGCCGCCCGCCTGCCCAATGCGCAGTTCCTGGCCGATCTCGCGCTGCGGCGCGGGACGATCGAGCTGCGGCGCGGCAACCGCGATGCCGCCGCCCGCCATGGCGCGCGGGCGATGCGGCTGTTCCCCGGCGGGTGGCTGGCTGAGGCCTTTCATGCGCAGGTCGATGCGCTCGACGGCCGCAGCGGCGCGGCGACCGCGGCCTTCGCGGCGATCGCCCGGACATCGGGTAGCCCGGAAGCGATGGACGCGCTCGCATCGCTGTACCGCGCCGCCGGCGATGCCGCGCGGGCGCGGGCCTGGGCCGGTCGCGCCGGGGCGATCTGGGCGGAGCGCCATCGCCGCTTTCCCGAGGCCTTTGCCGGCCATTTCGCCGAACATGAACTTGCCTTCGGCGATCCGGCGAAGGCGCTGGCCCTCGCCCGCGCCGATATGGCGGTGCGGCCCTATGGCCAGCCGCGCACCACGCTCGCCTGGGCGTTGATCGCCAATAATGATCCGCGCGCCGCGCTGGCGACGCTCGGGCCCGTCTTCGCATCGGGCTGGATCAGCGCCGAAAGCCGCCTTGCCGAATCCCAGGCGCTGCTCCTGCTCGGCCGTGGCGAGGCGGCGGATCGCGCGCGGGCGGCGGCGCTCGCGATCGATCCCGGTGCCGCCGGCCCCGGTGCGGCGCTGCTATGGTTCGGGCATTGAGCCGCGCGGCCGGCTGGCTGCTGCTGGCCATCGCGGCGCTGCTTTCGCCGGTGGCGGCGCACGCGCACCTCACCCCCAATAGCGAGATCGGCCTGTCGATCGGCCGCCGCGCGATCCAGGCGGATATCGTAGTCCCGATCGGCGAGCTGCGCTATGCGGAGCCGCGCCTCGACGCCGGGTCGGCGCCGTTGCTCGGCCGGTGGCTGCTCGGCCATGTCGGCGCACGCACGCCCGACGGACGGCGCTGGAGCGCCCGGCTGGCCACCGCGCGGATCGGCGGCGCGCCGGTACCCGATCTGGAGGCGCGGATCGTGCTGACCCCGCCGCCGGGCGCGCCGGTGCGGCGCTTCCAGCTCCGCTATGACGCGGTGCTCGATCGGCTGCCGAGCCATTTCGCGCTGGTCTATCTGAAGGATGATTACGACGCCGGCCGGCTGGGCCATCGGCCCGAGCTGCTCGCCGGCCTGCGGCAGGGCAGCACGGCGGTGATGATCGACCGGGGGGATCAGAGCGGCTGGCGCGGCTTTCGCGCGGCAATCGGCCTGGGCATGCGGCACATCGCCGAGGGGCATGATCATCTCCTCTTCCTGCTCGGCCTGCTGTTGCCCGCGCCGCTGTTCGCCGCATCGGGCCGCTGGCGGGGCTATGCCGGCGCGCGGCATGCCGTTCGCTCGCTCGCCATGATCGTCACCGCCTTCACCTTGGGCCACTCGCTCACCCTGATCGGCGGCGCGCTGTTCGACTGGCAGCTGCCCGCCCAGCCGGTCGAGATCGGGATCGCGCTGTCGATCCTGATCACCGCTATCCATGGCTGGCGGCCGCTCTTCGCCGGGCGCGAGGCCCTGGTCGCGGCGGGCTTCGGGCTGGTCCATGGTCTCGCCTTCGCGACGATCATCGGCCATTTCTCGCTCGATCCCTGGCCGAAGGCGCAGGCGATACTGGGCTTCAACCTCGGCATCGAGCTGGTCCAGCTGCTCGTGGTGGCGCTGCTGGCCCCGCCGCTCGTGCTGCTGGCGCGGGCGGGCCGCTATGATGCGGTGCGGGTCGGTGGCGCGCTCGCCATCGGCATCGCCGCGCTGCTGTGGCTGGCCGAGCGTGTGTCGGGGGAAACGCTCGCCCCCGCCCGCCTCGTCGATGAGGCGCTGGGCCATGCACTCTGGCTGCTGCCAACCGCGCTGGCGATCAGCCTGTTTTGCGCGTGGCGCACATCCGGAAGCCGCCGCCGGCCAGATCGTCGCTGAGCGCGTCGGTCAGCCCCTTCAGCGTGTAGCTGATATCGTCGAGGAAGGTCAGGTTTACGTCGTCGCGCGGATCGGCGTCGTTGAAGCGGGTCTTGGTCGCGCTGCTGATGATGGCCGTCGCCACCGCTGGCATGCCCATCCGGTCGACCCGTACATAGGCCGAAGGTGGATCGGTGCGGAAGTTGAAACCCGATGTCATCACCGGCCCCAGTGGCGGATTGCCCTGCGCCGGCGCCAGATAGGGAAAGACCGTGCGGAACGGCACGTCGTTGGCCGGCGGGTTGAGCGGCAGCGCGACGAAGCGCGTCACCGGCTCCTTCGTCAGGTCGAGGAACAGCGCGGCGAGCGTGACGTCGATGACCGGATCGGCGAGCCGGCGGCCATTGGGAAAGCCGGATGGCTGGTTGAAATCCACCTGGATCGAATCGGGCACCACCAGATCGGCCACCGTCCGGCCGGGTACCGCCGTCTGCGAGAGGCAGGACAGGACGTCGAAATTGGCGCCCGCCGGTGCCGGCGGCTGCGGGCTCATCACCGGGGCGGTCGGCGTGGGCGTCGGCGTCGGGGCGGGCGTCGAATCGCCGCCGCAGGCGACCAGCATCAGCATCGGTGCCAGCGCGGCGGCCATCATGGGGGAGCGGGGCGAACGCATCACAGATTCCCTCCGAACCGGGCACTGGTCGCCCAGATGCGGACCTTGCCGCTGGGGCCCGCTACCGCCGACCGGGGAATCTGCACCACCGCGGCGGTGAGGTTCTGGCCGGCGAAGAAATTTCGGTCGCCGCGGAAGCTCAGCGCGCCGGTGGCGCGGGTCGCACGGAAGCCCTCCAGATCGAAGAAGAAGGGATCGTCGAACAGCCCGGCGCGGACGACGACCTGGCCCTGGCGAAGATCGGTCTCGACCGGCCCTTCGATCGTGCCGGTCGTGCCGGGCACGCCGCTGAACTGCACCCCGCTTGCCGGGCCGTTCTGGCCGAAGCGGTAGCGGATCTGGAATTCGGGCGTGAAGGTCACATCGTCGTTCGAGATGTTGATCGTGTAGAGCATGTCGCGATCATAGGCGGCGGGCAGGTTGGTCGCCTGCGGCCCGGCGAAGGTCACCGCGATGATCAGGTCGGTCGGCGTGTGCCAGGTATAGACATCGGCGATGTCGGCCGCCTTGTCGGGCGTGGCGTCGACCGCGGGATCGGTGCGTGCCGGCGGATCGAGATGGTCCGCGGCCCGCGCGCCGCGATCGGCCGCCGCGATGAAGATACCCGCTGCGGCCGTCATCATCGTTCCGGCGAGCAGCGCCGGCTTCCACCAGCCCGTCATGGCCTTCTCCCTGTACGCCCTTTCACATGATGCCGTAACGTAACCGATTCGGGGAGTCGGTTCCGTGACGGGAATCACAAGGGTGAATCAGTGCGAAGCCGGACCAGTGCCGGTGGAAAGGGCGTCATCCCGGCACTGGCCGGCATGACGCCTGAACGCTTATTTGGGCGCGATCACCATCAGCATCTGGCGACCTTCCATGCGCGGGAACTGCTCGACCTTGGCGGTTTCCGCCATGTCGGTCTGCACGCGCTGGAGAACCTGCATGCCCAGCTGGCCATGCGCGAGCTCACGGCCGCGGAAACGCAGGGTGACTTTCACCTTGTCGCCTTCGCCAATGAACTCGTGGATCTTCTTCATCTTCGTATCATAGTCATGATCGTCGATGTTCGGACGCATCTTGATCTCTTTGATCTCCTGCGTCTTCTGGGTCTTGCGGGCAAGATTGGCCTTTTTCTGGGCCTCGTACTTGAACTTGCCGACATCGAGGAACTTGCAGACCGGCGGATCGGCATTGGGCGAAACCTCGACCAGGTCGAGGCCGATCGCCTGCGCCTGCTCCATCGCCTCGCGCGTATACATCACGCCCAGATTCTCGCCTTCTTCATCGATCACCCGGACCTTGGGCACCTGGATGAACTCGTTAAAGCGAGGGCCGTTGAGCGGCATAGGCGGCTGCCCGAGCGGGCGGCGCATCATGGGAGGACGTATAGCAATATCTCCTGTCGTGGTTGGTCGGCGGCGATATAAGCCTTAACCGATGAATTTGGAAGATGGGGCGCGGAAGCCGGAAGCGCTTTATCGCGCGCTGTGTCCGGCTTGCGTCATTTGCCGCCGACAGGGCCGGGCCGCCGAAACAGGTTCGGCATGACGATGACGTGTCACGACAAACCAATTCCGCCCATCGGCTCGGTCTCGAAATAGCTGTCGAAACCGGCGATCAGCGGCCTGCCGCGATTGATCGCCGCCTGCACCGACGGCAGCTTCAGCGATCCGGCATGCTGTTCCCGGCTGTCCCACACCTCGGTCACCCATATGCCGTTCTCGTCCTTGGCGTCCTTGGCGACGATATAGCTGCGGCAACCGGGCATGCTGCCCGATCCTTCGAGCAGGATCGCGATCAGCGCGTCGCGCTGACCCTCCTTCGCGGTCATCTTGCCGACCAGTCCGTACATCTTCTTGTCCTCGCTTGCGGCAAAGCCGGGGGTGGCGATCAGGGTGGCCAGGCCGAAGCCGCCGGCCAGGACGTCGCGGCGCGAACCATCCCGCACCGGCCACCCGGGACCCGTCATCGCCGCAGATCGGGTGGGGTTGCCTCCGCCAGCAGCGCTGCAATCGCCTCGTCGATCGGCAGCACGGTCTGGGTCTGTTCGCCGAGGCGGCGGATCGCGACGGTGCCTTCCTCGGCCTCGCGCTTGCCCACCACCAGCAGCGCCGGAACCTTGGCCAGGCTGTGTTCGCGCACCTTGTAGTTGATCTTCTCGTTGCGCAGGTCGCTTTCGACCCGCAGCCCTGCCGCCGCGAGCTTCGCCTCGACCTCGCGCGCATAATCGTCAGCGTCGGAAACGATGGTCGCCACCACCGCCTGCACCGGGGCCAGCCACATCGGGAAGCGGCCGGCATGATGCTCGATTAATATGCCGATGAAGCGCTCGAACGTGCCGAGGATCGCGCGGTGGAGCATCACCGGCCGGTGGCGCTCGCCATCCTCGCCGACATAGGAGGCGTCGAGCCGCTCGGGCAGCACCGTGTCCGCCTGGATGGTGCCGACCTGCCAGGTCCGGCCGATCGCGTCGGTCAGGTGGAATTCCAGCTTCGGCGCGTAGAAGGCGCCTTCGCCGGGCAGCTCCTCCCAGCCATATTCCTCGGTCGCGCGGCCCGCCGCGGCGACCGCGTCGCGCAGGGTCTGCTCGGCCTTGTCCCACATTTCCTCGCTGCCGAAGCGCTTCTCGGGGCGCAGCGCCAGCTTGATCGCATAATGCTCGAAGCCCAGGTCGCGATAGACCGCGTCGAGCAGATCGCAAAAATCCTTGATCTCGCCGATCAGCTGATCCTCGCGCACGAAGATATGCGCGTCGTCCTGGGTGAACTGGCGCACCCGCATGATGCCGTGCAGCGCGCCATGCGGCTCGTTGCGGTGGCAGCAGCCGAACTCCGCCATGCGGATCGGCAGGTCGCGGTAGCTCTTGATTCCCTGCTTGAAGATCAGGATGTGCGCCGGGCAGTTCATCGGCTTCAGCGCCATCAGCTCGCCTTCGCCCGACAGCACCGGCCCCTCTTCCTCGGCATTGGGGATTTCGTCGGGGACGACGAACATATTCTCGCGATATTTGCCCCAATGGCCCGACTGTTCCCATTGGCGGGCGTCCATCAGCTGCGGCGTCTTCACCTCGACATAGTCGGCGGCGTCGAGCCTGCGGCGCATATAGGCCTCCAGCACGCGCCACAGGCGGAAGCCCTTGGGGTGCCAGAAGACCGATCCCTGCGCCTCCGACTGGAGGTGGAACAGGTCCATGTCCTGGCCGATGCGGCGATGGTCGCGCTTGGCGGCCTCCTCCAGCCGGGTCAGGTGGGCGTCGAGCTGCTTCTTGTTGAGCCAGCCGGTGCCGTAGATGCGGCTCAGCATCGCATTCGCCTGGTCGCCGCGCCAATAGGCGCCCGACACGCGGGTGAGCTTGAACGCGGCGGGATCGAGCTTGCCGGTCGAGGGCAGATGCGGCCCCCGGCACATGTCGAGCCAGTCGTCACCCGACCAGTAGACCGTCAGCGGCTCGTCGCCGGGCAGCTCGGCGGCCCATTCGGCCTTGAAGCTCTCGCCCTGCTGCTTCCAGCGCGAGATCAGCTGCTCGCGGCTCCATTCCTCGCGGCGCAGCACCTTGTTCGCGGCGATGATCCGGCGCATTTCCGCCTCGATCGTGGGCAGGTCCTCCTCGGTGAATGGACGATCCTTGGGCGCGAAGTCATAATAGAAGCCGTCGTCGGTCGATGGGCCGAAGGTGATCTGCGTGCCCGGAAACAGGCTCTGCACCGCTTCGGCCAGGATATGCGCATAGTCGTGGCGGGCGAGATCGAGCGCATCGGCCTCGTCGCGCGCCGTCACCAGCGCCAGCGCGGAATCCTTGGTGAGCGGCCGGTCGAGATCGCGCAGCTCGCCATCGACGCGCGCGGCCAGCGCCGCCTTGGCGAGGCCGGGGCCGATCGCGGCGGCGATCTGAGCCGGGGTCGTGCCGGTCTTCACTTCGCGCACCGAGCCGTCGGGAAGCGTGATGGTGAGAAGATCGGACATGGGAGTTCAGGATTCCTTGATTTTGCGGAGCGCGGCTTATGCCCGCGATATCGGGCGAGGGGAAGGCTTCGCGTCACATCGGAGCGATCTGCGCTTGACGTAACGGCCGGCGCATAGTCCGATCCCGCCGGGCTCGGGGGAGACGCGGACGATGGACGACGATCAGGCGGGCAGCGCCTTCCGCTTCAACGGCAACTGGCGCGAATTCGCGCCGATCGCCTTTACCAACCTGCTGCTGATCATCGTCACGCTCGGCATCTACCGCTTCTGGGCGAAGGCGCGCGAGCGCCGCTATCTGTGGAGCCGCACCGATTTCATCGGCGATCCGCTCGAATGGACCGGCACCGGCAAGGAACTGTTCATCGGCTTCTTGCTGGTCATGCTGCTGCTTGGCGTTCCGCTGTTCGTCATTCAGTTCGTCGTTCAGGGCATGGCTGCGCGCGGCCATCTGCTGGCGGCGTTCGGGCTCATGCTGGTCGCCTATGTGGCCATTCTCTATCTCTACGGCCTAGCGCGGTATCGCAGCCTTCGGTATCGGCTGAGCCGGACTTCGTGGCACGGCATACGGGGCGGCAGCAACGATGCCGGTTGGGGCTACGCCCTCACCTCGCTCTGGAAGGCCGCGATAGGCGGGCTCATCTTCGGCTTCCTCATCCCATGGTCGATGACCAGCCTGTGGAACGACCGCTGGGGCCGGCTGAGCTTCGGCAATCAGGACTTCGCGGCGCACGCTCACTGGAAACCGATCATCGGGCGTTTCCTGCTCTTCTACCTGCTGCCCGTTGTCGGATGCGTCGGCGGAATCGCCGTCGTTGCGGGCAGCGTCGCGGGTGCGGGGGCGCCCGGCCCTTCGGCGCTCGGCGGCGTGATCATCGGCGCGATGGCGGTCTATCTCGCCATGGGCGTGATCGCGATCGTCTACTATGCCGCCTTCCTGCGCGAAGCGATCGGCGCCCTGACGCTCAACAGAATTGGTTTCGAATTCACCGCCCGGACGATCGACTGGATCAAACTGCTCTTCGGTAATATCGGCTTGGTGATCGTCACGCTGGGCATCGGCGCCATCTTTCTCGGCTATCGCAACTGGTCGTTCTTCATCCGCCATCTCGAAGCCATCGGCGAGGTGGAGCTGGCCGCCCTGACCCAATCGACGACCAGCCAACCCAGCCAGGGCGAAGGCCTGCTCGACGCTTTCGATGTCGGCGCCTTCTGATCCCCACGGCCGACGCTGGCCGGCATGGCTGCATGATGGCCAGTCGGCGTTGCGCCATGAAACCGGCGTCTCGATCGAGGGCGACAGCCTCACGATCGATGGCTTCGCGCCGGTACCGCTGGAATCGCTCCGTCGACTTGATGCGCGCGGGCTGCTCTACGGCCACAAGGATATCGGCGGCTGGCGGCTCGGCTTCGATGTCGAGCCGCCCGCGGCGATCCTGTGGCGCCTTCCGGCGGCGACGCATTATGGCGGGCTGATCGACCGGATCGGGCTGTGGCGCGCGGTGGCGGCTCTGATCGTCCTGTCGGCGCTCGCGCTGGTCGCGGCGATCCAGGGCTTCGGGCTGATCGCGCGCGCCATCCCCTATAGCTGGGAACAGAAGCTGGGCGATGCGATCAGTGGCGATTTCGGCGAACATGCCTGCCGTGCCCCCGCGGGCCAACAGGCGCTCGACGGTCTCGCCCGCCGTCTGTCGCCGGCATCGCGGCCGATCCGGATCGGCGTGGTCGACATACCCGTCGTCAACGCCGTGGCGCTGCCGGGCGGACGCATCCTGATCTTTCGCGGCCTGATCGACGAAGCGGCGTCGCCCGATGAGGTGGCGGGCGTGCTGGCGCATGAGATCGGCCATGTCGAGCACCGCCACGTCCTCGTCGCGCTGCTCCGCCGCTTCGGCATCGGCCTGCTGATCGGATCGGGCGGTACCGCCGCCGAGTACGGCCAGGCGCTGATCGATTCGCGCTACAGCCGCGCCGCCGAGAGCGAGGCCGACGATTATTCGATCGCGCGGCTTCGCGCCGCCGGGATCAGTCCCGCCGCCACCGCCGCGCTGTTCCGGCGGCTGGGCAAGGACGAGGCCGGCCTGCCCGGGGTCTTCGCCTATTTGGCGAGCCACCCGCCCTCGGCCGATCGGCAGCGGCGCTTCGACGGGGCTGCAAAGGCCATGGCCGGGGCGCGGCCCGCGCTCGATCCGGCGCAATGGGCGGCGGTGCATGCAATGTGCGGCAAGGCGAAGCCGAAGGGCGACTTTCCCTTCCGCTTCTGACCGCCATCGGGGT
>SCUQ01000388.1 GCA_004297635.1 Rhizorhabdus sp.
GCCGCGCGGCGCGATGCTGATGGGCTGGGGGGCGACGGCGGTGATGGCGGTGGCGACGCTGATCTTCTTCGGCTTCGCGCTATGATCAGCGCCCCGGCATGATCAGCGCCCCGGCGCGGGCTTCGGGCCGATGCTGTTCAGATAGGCGATGAAGCGCCGGATGTCGGCGGGCTCCCACGGGTCCGACGGCATGTCGGGATGGCCCACGGTGATCCCTTCGGCCAGCGCCTCGTCCAGCGTCTCGACCGGATAGCGATAGGCCAGCGATCGAAAGGGCGGCGCGGCGGCCAGCGGGCTCTTCCCCGTCTTCTCGGTGGCATGGCACGCGCCGCACCGCTGCACCGCCAGCCTGTGCCCCTCGCGGGCGAGCCGGTCGGCCTGCGCCGGGGCGGCCGGGGCCAGCATGGCGGCGGCGATCGCGGCGGCGATGCCTGCGGTGCGGATCGGGATCATGGCGGCGGCTCTCTCCATCGGATGCGGGATCGTTGCAGATATCCTCCTGCGCTTCAAACCCGCCGGCCGGCATTGGGGATGTTACGCATGCCCCGGCCCGCATGCGGAACTTTACGTAACGACGCCACCCGCCCGCGCGGTCACATCTCGGCCCCTACAGGCTTACCCATGACGCAAGGACGCACCGCCGATGAGCGAATATGGCCATGATCTCCACGCCCTGTTTCCGGCGCAGCAGGATATCCTGCACGCGCTGAAGCTGAACAGCGCGCATTACCGCGCCCTGGCCGATCGCCATCATGCGCTCGCCCAGGATATCGCCCGGATCGAGGAGGGGCTGGAGCCCGCCTCCGACGATCGGCTGGAGGATCTGAAAAAACAGCGCCTCCACCTGCTCGATGAGGTCGCCGCGATGATCGCGGAAAAACTGCCGCTATGATCGCCGTGCGGGACCCAAGCCGGGATGACGCACGGCAGCGCCTGCTCGCCCGCCTGGCCGAGCTCGACGCGCGCGTCGACGATATCGAGGCCGAGCAGCGCCAGCCGCTCGACGATGACTTCGCCGAACAGGCCGTCGCGCGGGAGGATGACGAGGCGCTGGACGGTGTCGAGCGCGCCGCCCTCGCCGAAATCGCGCAGATCCGCCAGGCGCTCGCGCGGATCGACGCCGGCGACTATGGCCTGTGCGCCGCCTGTGGACAGCCGATCGCCCCGGCCCGGCTGGCGGCGCAGCCCGCCGCCACCCGCTGCATCGCCTGCGCCGATGCGCCTGCCGGCCGCGGCGGCGCCGCCCGCGCCGCCTGAAGGGAACATCGCATGAAAGGCTTTGTCGACAATATCGAGCGGCTCACCCTGGCCAATGGCGATTTCCGCCGCGTGCTCTACACCGGCCACAATCTCCAGCTCGTCCTGATGGCGATCCCGCCCGGCGGCGAGATCGGCGAGGAGATCCACGAAGACCGCGACCAGTTCTTCCGCATCGAAAGCGGCGAAGGCCAGGTGTGGATCGACGGCGTCTGCCATTTCGTGAAGGGCGACGACGGCATCGTCGTGCCCCAGGGCGCCCGCCACAACGTCATCTGCCAGGGCCGGGAACCGCTGCGCCTCTACACCATCTACGGCCCGCCCGAACATATCGACGGCACCATCCACACGACCCGCGCCGACGCGGAAGCCGCGCATGAGCATTTCGACGGGCGGGTGAGCGAGTGATGGGTTTGAGGGTGGCGATCAAGGTAAGGGGGCTTACAGGACTCGAACTAATCCAGTATAGAATTGAAATAAAACGACTTTTTTCCAACCATTTCAGAATTGGCCCCCAATATGGCCCCCAGTCACGAGGGTTGGCGCCGATTTATTCGGCTAGACGTTGGCCTCTAGCAGTACAATTTCATCCGGTGTCAAATCGAACAACGCATAAACCTTCGCGTTGATCTCGACTTCCAGCCGGGCGATTTCGGCTGTCAGAGCATGGATTTCGGCGCGGCTGGTGCCGATCCAGTTTTCCCACTCGTTGCGTTCCTGAAGCGGGATTTTCGCCTTCAGGGATTTTTCCACTTCCTTCTGGAAGGCGGCAAAATTGGGCAGGTTCCACCATTCTTCCAGCTTAGCTGTCAGTTTGGCGCCAGCCGGATCGGCGGTAAGGTCTGGAATGCGGCGGGTAATAGCTTGTTGCGTCCTTAAGCGCTTTTCTGCCGCGAAATGTGCAGCAGTCGCGAGACTGCCGATTTCCGCCTTTTCCGCGTCTGTCGCAGGTGGG
>SCUQ01000389.1 GCA_004297635.1 Rhizorhabdus sp.
CTGCCCGCCGATATCGATGCCGGCGACTATATCGAGATCGGCATGCTCGGCGCCTATGGCTGCGCGATGCGCACCGGGTTCAACGGCTTCACCGCCGGCGACCGGGTGATCATGAACGACGAGCCGATGGCAACGCTCTATGTTCGCGAGGACATCGGCGACGACGCGGACCGCGAGGCGGTTTCGTCGAACGTCATCAAGCTGTAAGGGCACCCCAGCACATATTCCGTCATCCCGGCGAAAGCTGGGATCTCCCTTCTTGTCGAGAGAAGAGGGATTCCAGCGTCGCTGGAATGACGCTTGAGGATTTCCGGAGACCATCATGACCGACGCCGCCATCAACGACACGCGCAAGGCCGAACTGCTCTCGACCGTTGTCGAGCATATCGACATCACGAGCTTCGATGCGCGCCCGATCATCGACGCGATGGGCAAGATGAGCTTCACCAGCCGTGATCTCGCCCGCGCCACCGGCATCTACAACCAGATGCTGGAAGATCCCGACTGCACCATCTTCCTGGTGATCGCGGGCTCGACATCGGCGGGCGGCTGCATGGACGCCTATGCCGAACTGGTCCGCTCCGGCATGGTCGACGCGATCGTCGCGACCGGCGCCTCGATCGTCGACATGGATTTCTTCGAAGGCCTGGGCCACAAACATTATCAGGCGCTCGAAGTGCCGGACGACGATACGCTGCGTTCGCTGCTGATCGACCGCATCTACGACACCTATATCGACGAGGAGCAGCTGCAGGACTGCGACTTCACGATCAACAAGATCGCCAATTCGCTGCCGCCCCAGCCCTATTCCAGCCGCGCCTTCATCCGCGAGATGGGCAAATATCTGGTCGAGCACGGCAAGAAGGACAACAGCCTCGTCAAGCTCGCCTATGAGCATGACGTGCCGATCTTCTGCCCGGCCTTCGTCGACAGCTCGGCGGGCTTCGGCCTCGTCAAGCATCAGGTCGACTGCATGAAGGCGGGCCGCCCCTATATGGTGCTCGACGCCATCGCCGACTTCCGCGAGCTGACCGACATCAAGATCAAGGCGGGCAGCAGCGGCCTGCTGATGATCGGCGGCGGCGTGCCGAAGAACTTCATCCAGGATACCGTGGTGTGCGCCGAGATCCTCGGCCATGACGATGTCGAGGTGCACAAATATGCGGTACAGATCACCGTCGCCGACGTGCGCGACGGCGCCTGCTCCTCGTCCACCCTCCAGGAGGCGGCGAGCTGGGGCAAGGTCAACACCGGGATCGAGCAGATGGTGTTCGCCGAGGCGGGCTCGGTGATCCCGCTGCTGGCATCGGACGCCTATCATCGCGGCCATTGGAAGAACCGCGCCAAGCGCCGCTGGGCCAAGCTGTTCGATTGATCGTCAACGGGCCCCTCGTCGCACCGCGACCCAGGGGGGCCTTATTTCCTTGAAGGACGGCCGATCGGCCCACGCTGCCGATGGCTTTCCCGTGCGAGGGCGTGCAGCAGGGTGAAGAGGTCGGTGGTCTGCTCTGAACGGCTCAGCGCGTCGGCCTTTTCCAGCACCCGCGCCACCTGAAGGTCCATATAGCCGGCGTCGCCCCAATAGGCGAGGCTCCAGTCGGGAAAGCGATAGCCTTCGATCGCGCGGCGCTCGATCACCGTTACCCGTTCGTGCCGCGGGTCGCGTTCGATGCTGTCCATCAGCGTCTCGATCGCAGCGGACGGGCCTTCGAGCAGTTGCGCGAAATGACGCTCGGTGAAGATCAGCGCGCCGCGCACGGCAAGCGCCGCGTTACGCTCGATCGATCCCTCGACGATGCGGTCGATCTCCCCCGCCTGATCCGGCAGGACGAGCAGGCTGCGGCTGACATAGATAAGCGAGTGGTACATGCCCCTCTTATCGCATGTGGAGACTTGCGGGATCAGCCAGCAAAGTTACGGATTTTAGACGGTAATTTCGTACAAGTTACGACTTTTGGCGAATAAGCGCCGGGCGATCCGGAGCAGCCGGATGTTTGACAGTTCAGGTCCGAATCGCCACCCTTCCGGCAAAGGGAGCGGATAGCATGCAGACCCCGATATTGAACGCGGTTATCGCGCTGGTCCTCTGGACTTTCGTGATGGCGTTCTGGCTCTATGCGACCCGGCTGCCGGCGATCATCAGGGGGAAGATCGTCTATGATCCCAGCCGGCCGGCCAGCGAATTCATGGACAAGCTCCCGCCGAACGTCCGTTGGAAGGCCGATAATTACAATCACCTGCATGAACAGCCGACCATCTTCTACGCGACCGCGATCACGCTTGCGATCCTCGGCGCGGGTGGCGGGCTGAATGCGACGCTGGCTTGGGCCTATGTTGCCCTGCGGGTAGTGCACAGCCTGGTCCAGGCGACGGTCAATGCGGTGATGCCGCGCTTCTTCATCTTCGTCGCGGGGTCGCTGGTGCTGCTGGTCCTGGCAGTGCGCGCGGCGCTGATCCTGCTCGGCGGACCGGATGCCTAGAAGCTGTATCCGATAGCGAGCTGGATGACGGGGCCATAGCCCCGCTTCGGCCGCTCTCCGCCCGCAAGCAGATCGACCGGCGTGATCAACAGGCTGTCGCCGGCGCGGTTCATGCTGCGACCGATAAGCCCGATGTCGCCACCGATCGTCAGCCCCTTAGCGGCCGCTCCCGCAAAACCGACCGTCATCAGCGGCGCATAGCGCGCGGTGCCGGTCGCGGCCCGATCATTGCTGCTGCGGAGCAGGCGGCGATTATCATCCTCGCGCAGGCCCAGCGAGACGCGGAACGGACTACCGAAGGGG
>SCUQ01000390.1 GCA_004297635.1 Rhizorhabdus sp.
CTTCCACTTGCCGCCGGTATCGCCGGTGTCGATGGTCTCGCCGCCGGGAAGTGCGGACACGCCCTGCTGGACGGGAAGGACGAAAGACGGAAACTGATCGCCAACCGTAAGGGCCACTATGTCTTCTCCACATGTTAGGAAATCCTGGGTCCGAGCCTCTTGGCAGGGTGGACCTGAGCGTTCCAATTGATTATTTCATCGCCAATGATCGATAGAGGCGATGAATGGCGACCTATCTTCCGACCCTCAAGCAGCTGCAATATCTCGTTGCGCTGAAGGATCACGGGCATTTCGGTCGTGCGGCCGAAGCGTGCTTCGTCACCCAGTCGACCTTGTCGGCGGGTCTGCGGGAGCTCGAATCGCTGATCGGCATCACCTTGGTGGAGCGGACCCGCCGCGTGGTCCGCTTCACCCCGCTCGGCCTGCGCATTGCCGAGAAGGCCCAGCGCGTGCTGCGCGAAGCCGAAGAGCTGGGCGATCTCGCCCGCGCGGCGGGCAAACCCCTGTCCGGCGACCTGCGCATGGGGGTTATCCCGACGATCGCACCCTTCCTGCTGCCGCGCATCCTGCCCAGGCTTCGCACCGCCTGGCCCGACCTGAAGCTCTATCTGCGTGAGGAGACGACCGGCGCGGCGTGCGATTCGCTCCATCGCGGGCATCTCGACTGCGTGCTGCTGGCCCTGCCCTATCATTGCGGCGATATCGAATCGGTCGATCTGTTTCTCGACCGGCTGTTCGTCGCCTATCCCGAGGGCGAGATGGACACCCCACCCCGCGACATGATCGCCGCCGCCGATATCGACGAGACCCGGCTGTTGCTGCTGGAGGACGGGCATTGCCTGAAGGATCATGTGCTGGCCGCCTGCAACCGGCCGGAGATGCGTGCCGAAGCCGCCATGCTCGGTACGTCGCTCCACACGCTGGTGCAGATGGTGGACAACGGGCTGGGTGTCACCCTGCTGCCCGCGATGGCGCTTGAGGCCGGGATATTGGACAACACCCATGTCGTCGCCAAGCCGCTGGCGGCCGACCATCCGGCCCGGCGGATCGCGCTGGCCTGGCGGCGCGGCAGCCCGCGCGAGAAGGAGTTCAAGCTGCTCGCCGACGCCCTGAGAGAGGCGGAGTAGCGCTTTAGAAGGCGCCGGCCAGCAGGTAGAAGCCGGCGCCGATCCCGGCGGCGGCGGGCAAGGTGATGACCCAGGCGACGACGATGCTGCTCGCCACGTTCCACCGCACCGCCGACAGCCGGCGCGACGAACCGACGCCGACGATCGCGCCGGTGATGGTGTGGGTGGTCGACACCGGGATGCCGAGCCAGTTTGCGGTGAACAGCGTGATCGCGCCGCCCGTCTCCGCGCAGAAGCCCTGTGCCGGACTGAGCCGGGTGATCTTCGATCCCATCGTGTGGACGATCTTCCAGCCGCCCATCAGCGTGCCCAGCGAAATGGTCACGTAACAGGCGATGACGACCCAGAAGGGCACGTGGAAGCTGCCGCCGAGCATGCCCTGCGAATAGAGCAGCACAGCGATGATCCCCATCGTCTTCTGTGCGTCATTGCCGCCATGGCCGATCGAATAGGCCGCCGATGAGACAAGCTGCAGCCGGCGATATCGCCGGTCGGCGGTCGTCGGCGATGTCCGCACGAAGATCCAGCTCGTGATCAGCACCAGCAGCAGCGCGAGCACCAGTCCGATGCTGGGCGACAGGATGATCGCGAAGCCGGTCTTCAGCACGCCGTGCAGGACGATCGCGCTGAACCCCGCCTTGGCGATGCCCGCGCCGAGCAGGCCGCCGACCAGCGCATGGCTGGACGAAGATGGAATGCCCAGCAGCCAGGTGATGACGTTCCAGCTGATCGCGCCCATCAGCGCGCCGAAGATCACCCGCGCGTCGATCACATTGGGATCGATGATCCCCTTGCCCACCGTCTCCGCGACATGGACGCCGAACAGGAAGAACGCGAAGAAGTTGAAGAAGGCGGCCATCGCCACCGCCTGGTGCGGCTTGAGGACCCGGGTCGACACGACCGTGGCGATCGAATTGGCGGCGTCGTGCAGCCCGTTGAGGAAATCGAACGCCAGCGCGATGCCGATCAGCCCGACGAGCATCGGAAAGGAGATGAGAGCGGCGTCCATCGTCAGGCGTGGTCGAGCACCAGGCCCTGGATCTCGTTGGCGACATCCTCGAACCGGTCGGTGATCTTCTCAAGATGGCTGTAGATCTCGCGGCCGATGACGAAGGCGATCGCCGCCTTCTCGCTCTTCGCCTTGAACAGTGCCTTCAGGCCCGCGTCATGGATCTCGTCGGCATGGCCCTCCAGCTTGACGATCCGCTCGGTCAGCGCATGGAGCCGGGTCGCGTTGCGGCCGACGTCGCGCAGCAGCGGCATCGCGTCGGCGGTGATCCGCGCCGCTTCGACGATGATGCCCGCCATGTCGCGCATCTGCGGCTCGAATTCCTTGAGCTCGTAGAGCATGACGGCCTTGGCGGTCTGGTTCATCTGGTCGATCGCGTCGTCCATCGATCCGATCAGGCTGGTGATCGCGGTCCGGTCGAACGGGGTGATCAGCGTCTTGCGGACGTCGACCAGCACGTCGCGGATGATGTCGTCGGCGTCATTCTCGCGATCGAAGATCTCCTGGCTGTGGACCGGCATGTCGGGGCCGCCCTGCAGCAGCTTGCCCAGCGCGTCCGCCGCCGCCACGTTCAGCGCGGC
>SCUQ01000391.1 GCA_004297635.1 Rhizorhabdus sp.
CGCAGCACCGCGATGCTCGCGTTGCGCATGATCTGATATTCCTTGTCGGTCAGCGTCAGCGCGGGCGCGACGGTGATCGAATCGCCGGTGTGGACGCCCATCGGGTCGACATTCTCGATCGAGCAGATGATGATGCAGTTGTCGTTGCGATCCCGCACGACCTCCATCTCATATTCCTTCCACCCCAGCACCGATTCCTCGATCAGCACCTCGGTGGTCGGCGAGGCATCGAGCCCGCCGGTGACGATCTTGACGAATTCGTCCTTGTTATAGGCAATGCCGCCGCCGGTGCCGCCCATGGTGAAACTGGGCCGGATGATCGCGGGGAGCCCGACATAATCAAGCGCGCGCAGCGCCTCGTCGAGGCTGTGGGCGACGTCGGAGCGCGGGCTTTCCAGGCCGATCTTGTCCATCGCCCGGCGGAACTTCATCCGATCCTCGGCCTTGTCGATCGCCTCGGCATCGGCGCCGATCATCTGGCAGCCATATTTTTCCAGGGTGCCGTCGTTGAACAGCGCCAGCGCGGTGTTGAGCGCGGTCTGCCCGCCCATCGTCGGCAGCACCGCGTCGGGCCGCTCCTTCTCGATGATCTTGGCGACGATCTCCGGCGTGATCGGCTCGACATAGGTCGCGTCGGCCATCTCCGGGTCGGTCATGATCGTCGCCGGGTTCGAATTGACGAGGATGATGCGATAGCCCTCCTCGCGCAGCGCCTTGCACGCCTGCGTACCCGAATAGTCGAACTCGCACGCCTGCCCGATCACGATCGGCCCGGCGCCGATGATCAGGATGGAGGAGATGTCGGTGCGTTTTGGCATTATTCGGTTGTTCCATCCATGGCGGGGCATCCCCAGCCGTCATATTCGACGCCGAACCTCGCCTCGATTTCGAGGCAGGTTTCGGTGAGGGCCTTGATCGACGCCGCATCCGTCTGCTGTTCACGGACAAGAAAGAGACAGAGTTCGCCCTCTTCGGACTCCTCGATCTCAAGGAAGTCGAACCCTAGCGCCTCGGATTCTTCCGCAAGCTTTTCAAGCGCTTCTCGGCTCCCGTTGAAACTGATATCGACCGGGCGGGCGATATCGGGACGGTCGCCATTCTCGGCAAGACTGGCCAGCACCTCCTGGTCGGCCTCCCACTCCTGCTTAAGCCGGGCGGGGTCTATCGCCGCGCGGCTCACGCGCCCTTCCCCAACTGGCTGACGAATTGCTCGAACAGATAATGGCTGTCCTGCGGGCCGGGGCTGGCTTCGGGGTGGTACTGGACGCTGAACGCGGGCTTGTCGTTTAGGCGGAGGCCGGCCAGCGAGCCGTCGAACAACGAGATATGGGTCGCCTCCGCATTGGCGGGCAGGCTGTCGGTCTCGACCGCGAAGCCGTGGTTCATCGAGGTGATCTCGACACAGCCATCGCCGATCCGCTTGACCGGGTGGTTCGCGCCGCGATGGCCCTGATGCATCTTGAACGTGCGGGCGCCCACGGCGAGGCCTAGCATCTGGTGGCCCAGGCAGATACCGAAGATCGGCTTACCGACCTCCAGAAGCTGCCGGATCACCGGCACGGCATAGACGCCGGTCGCGGCCGGATCGCCGGGGCCGTTCGACAGGAAAACCCCATCCGGCTTGTGCGCCATCACCTCGTCGAAGGTGGCGGTGGCCGGCACGACCGTGACGCGCGCGCCCGCCGCGACCAGATTGCGCAGGATATTGCGCTTCAGCCCATAGTCGATCGCAACGACATGCGGCGCATCGGCCTTCGCGGCGCCGACATCATAGCCCTCGCCCAGCGTCCAGAGGCCATCGCCCCATGCGTAGCTCTGGGTGGCGCTCACCTCCTTCGCGAGGTCCATGCCTTCCAGGCCCGGCCAGTCGCGCGCCTTGCCGCGCAGCGCTTCGATGTCGAACACCCCTGCGGCATTATGGGCGATGACGCCGTTGGGAGCACCGTTGATGCGGATCGCCCGGGTCAGCGCACGGGTATCGACCCCCGAGAGGCCGATCCGTCCGTTGTTCTTCAGCCAGGCATCGAGATGCTGGGTGCTGCGGAAATTGGCCGGCTCGGTGATATCCTCGCGCACGACCATGCCCAGCGCGTGCGGGTTGATCGCCTCGATATCCTCGGCATTGGTGCCGACATTGCCGATATGGGGGAAAGTAAAACTGATGATCTGCCCGGCATAGGAGGGATCGGTCATCACCTCCTGATAGCCGGTCATCGCAGTGTTGAAGCACACTTCGCCCACCGCCTCGCCCTCGGCGCCGAAGCCGCGACCCCAGATGACAGTGCCGTCGCCCAACACCAGAACGCCCGTGGCTCCCGCGGGGGGTGTCAGACGCGCGTGATCGGTTTCGGCCACGATCGGGCTCTCCTCTTGGCAACGGGGTGCGGGGCAAACGGCGGCGTAACTAGGCAGCACTCCGGGCAGGGTCAATTCTATTAAAATAAGAATCTCTGTGCTAGGGCTCCGCCTTTCCCGAACCAGCTTTGGTGATCCCCGATGATTCGAGACGATATCAAGGCGGCGCTCGTCGTCGCGATGAAGGCGCGCGACGCTGTAACGACGGCGGCAATCCGCCTGATCCAGTCGTCGATCAAGAACCGCGACATCGAGCTGCGCACCGCCGCGACCCAGCCCGACGATGATCTGCTGATCACCGAGGTGCTGCAGAAGATGATCAAGCAGCGCCGCGAATCGATCGAGATGTACGAGAAGGGCAACCGCCCCGAACTCGCCGCCTCCGAAGCCGCCGAGGTGGCGGTAATCGAGCGCTTCCTGCCGCAGCAGATGAGCGAGGACGAGGCGAAGGCCGCGATCGATGCGCTGGCGACCGAACTGGGCGCCGCTTCGGTCAAGGACATGGGCCGGGTAATGGCGGCGCTCAAGGAGCGCTTCGCCGGCAAGATGGACATGGCCAGGGCCAGCGGGCTGGTGAAGGCGCGGCTGGGGTAAGTGCAGGAAGAGCGCGAGCACGTCGATCCTCCCCTCCCGCATGCGGGAGGGGTCGGGGGTGGGCCTCCGACCTTTCGGCCACGCGCAACGAGTCTGGCGAAGAAGCTCCGCAACAACGCCACGGATGTCGAGCGCAAGCTTTGGCAGCAGCTTCGTGGCAGCCGGCTCCGTGGCTTCAAATTCAGTCGTCAGATGCCGATCGCCGGCTACGTCTGCGACTTCCTTTGCCGCTCCGCACGACTTGTCATCGAACTCGATGGAGGCCAGCATGGGGAGCAGGCTGAGCAGGATGAAATCCGAACGCGTCGGATCGAGGCGGAAGGCTATCGGGTGCTGCGATTCTGGAACAGGGACGTGAACGACAGCCTTGAAGGCGTGCTGATGCGGATATCGGAGGTGCTGGCGGAGATTGCGGAGGCCCACCCCCAACCCCTCCCGCATGCGGGAGGGGAGTTTTCGGCGTGAGCCTCTCTCCGCAATTCCTCGACGAGCTACGCGCCCGTGTCACCCTGTCCACGCTCATCGGCAAGTCGGTGAAGCTGACCAAGGCCGGCCGGGAATATAAGGCCTGCTGCCCGTTCCATAACGAGAAGTCGCCAAGCTTCT
>SCUQ01000392.1 GCA_004297635.1 Rhizorhabdus sp.
TCTGCTGATGCTCCTGCCGCCGCCGGATCAATTCGTCCGAAATCTGGCGGGTGCGGCTCGAATAGCGGATTTCCTTCTCGCGCGCGACGACGTCGAGTATCGTCTGGGGCCGCTCGGCGGCGGCGGGGAAAAGGTCGATCTGGAAGACGAGCATATCGCCCTCCTGATGTTCGACGACATGCCCCAATGGCGTGTTCGAGACGAGCCCGCCATCCCACCACAGTCTGCCGTCGATCTCTATCGGAGGCAGACCGGGGGGCAGCGCGCCCGAAGCCATGACATGGCGGGCATCGATGCGATCGACGCGATTGTCGAAATAGCGGAAATTGCCGCTCTCCAGCTCGACCGCTCCCACCGAGAAGCGCATCGGCCCCTCATTCAGCAGATCCCAGTCGATCAGTTCGTCCAGCGTATCGGCGAGAGGCGCACTGTCGTAGAAGCTCAGCGCGTCGGCACTGCCGGGCAGGGCGAACCAGGGGGACGGAAAACGCGGCCGGAAGAAGCCGGGGACGCCGAACATCGCGACCGTCGCGGCGGCGGCCTCATGCAACAGTTCGCGGCCGTAAAGGCCGTCGAATACACCCAATGCCGGCAGCGCGGCGGTCATCCGGTCCCAGAAAGTGTGCAGACGTTCCAGCCGCCGCCCGCAGGGATTGCCCGCGATGATGGCCGCATTGACCGCGCCGATCGAAATCCCCGCGACCCAGTCGATCTCGATCCGCGCGGCATCGAGCGCTTCGAACACGCCGACCTGATAGGCGCCGAGCGCGCCGCCGCCCTGCAACACCAGCGCGACTTGATCGGGCAGGGGCAATCCGGGAGCGGTACGCCTGGGAAGATCGGCATCGGCCATATCACCATATTGGGCCTGATGCTGCACCGCATCAAGGGCGTGCGAACACTGTCATGAAAAAGGGCCGACTTGCGGGCCGGCCCTTTTCCTTCGATCAGCGCCGATGCGGGATCAATAGGTGCCCGAGAAAGCCCGATTGAGATAATGCGGGCCTTCGCTGCGCTCCTCGTCCTTCCAGGCGTCCTGTGCCTGAGCGGCCGTGCGGTTGATGCGGACCTTATCGCCGACCTCGACAATCCATGAACAGGGGATCGAATGGTGCCGGCCACCGGCATCCTTGTCGCTCTTGGTCAGCAGGATGCGGTCGTCGCGGACATGGTCGACCTTGCCGACATGGCTGCCGTCCGAACCGACCACCTCCTGATGCTCCTGGACCTGGCCGAGTGCCTGGCGCTGGCCCTGCCGATTGGTACGCCAGCTGCCGAAATCCTGATGAAAGCGCTGCTCATTCTCACGCCGATAGTCGTCATAATCGCGGTCAAGCTCGGCGAGCTGACGGCGTCGCCACGCGCGATAATTGGGGTCGAGCCCCCAGCCGTCATGATCGGGCGCCGCGCCCAGCCCATAGTTCATGGTCGCGCCGGCCCCTCGTCCGGCGCCGTAGCCGCCGCCGGAATAGCCATAGCCGCTGCCGCCGCGCGCATCGCCGAACCGGGCACCGCCATAGCGGCGATCCTCGTCGCGCTCGCGCAGACGCTCGTCCCAGCGGCGCCGGCGCTCGGCCTCGTCATCACCAAACCAGGAGCGTAGCTCGTCCCCGGCGCGCTCGAAGAAGCCGCGATCCTCGTCATAGCTGCGCGGCGGGCCGTAATCCCGTTCGCGCGTGTGAAAGTCGCGGTCCCGATAATGGTCGTCGCGCTGCCGCGCGCCGCGCTCTGCGTCGTCGCGATAATAGCGACCGGTGCTGCGTTCATATCCCATGGCATCCTCCTCGCTTTGGAACAGCAGGCCGGGGCTTTTCCCCGGCTCGATCCTGCGAAAACTTCCGGAATATCGAGCTGTTCCAGCGTGTTGAGGTGGGAAGCATGGTGCAAGAGACCAGCGGTTGGTCGCGCCCGAAACGGACCCGCCTATCTGCGGCCGGGATCAATCCCCGTACCGCCTTTCTGGAAATTTTGCCGGCCTGCGCTGTTGCATCATGGCAAGGCTGCCGCTAGGGGGAGCGTCCGGCGTGCGGGGCTGTAGCTCAGATGGGAGAGCGCTGCAATCGCACTGCAGAGGTCAGGGGTTCGATTCCCCTCAGCTCCACCACGCCGTCTCCTGTCATCAGTCCTCAATGTTCCATCCGCATAGGCCGGATCGGCCTGGCGCCTTCATGCCCGGATCCTATCGACGTGCGCGCGGATATCCGGCCCTCGCCGCCGATGCGGACGTTGCCTGCATACTCAAAAGAAAAGGGCGGCTTCGCAGCCGCCCCTTCCCATCATCGGTCGATCGCGGGCGGCGCCGGGCGCCGGCCCTGCCGGATCAGCCGTTGAGCGCATCCTTGAGCGCCTTGGCGGCGGTGAAGGAGACCTTCTTCGATGCGGCGATCGTCAGGGTCGCGCCGGTCGCCGGATTGCGGCCTTCGCGGGCCGGACGGCTGGCAACCTTGAACTTGCCGAAGCCCGGCAGCGAAACTTCCTCGCCATTCTTGGCGGCATCGGTGATCGCCTTGAGGGCGGAATCGATGACGCGCTTGGCGGCGGCCTTGTCGATCCCCTGTTCGGCGGCGACGATGCCTGCGATGTCGGCAGTGTTCATGATCACTCCTGGTCTTGCTTGTTAGAAACCGGTTTTGCGCCACGGCTGCGGCGCAAGGCGCTCCTTGTGCGCGGCGTTTTTCGCTGGGGCAATTGGAAAGTCGCCTGAAAGCGCGAAAAATCAGTTCCGCGATCGTTTTCCGGCATTTTTTTTCGACGAGACGCCCGATCGGCGCGCCGCATCGTGGAACATGGGGCTCAATCTTCGGCTTCGATCACGCTTACCAGCAGCTTGTCGATGCGGCGGCCATCCATGTCGACCACCTCGAAATGCCACCCTTTATGTTCGAACGACTCGCCGGTCTTGGGCAGATGTTTCAGCCGCCACAGTGCGAATCCAGCCGCGGTGGCGAAATCGCGGTCCTCAGGCAGGTCGATGCCCAGCCGGTCCGCCATCGCATCGGCGGCATAGGTGCCTGATATCAACCAGCTGCCGTCATCGCGCTCGACAATGGGAGGATCCGTGTCATCGTCCTGGTCCGACGCGAACTCTCCCGCGATCGCCGCGAGCAGATTGGCCGGGGCGACCAGCCCTTCGAAATGGCCATATTCGTCATGGATGAAGGCCATCGGCACCTCGGCCTCGCGCAGCGCCTTCAGCGCATCCATCGCATCGACATGATCGGGCAGGAAAATGCCCTTGCGCAACATAGCATGCAGATCGACCGGTTCACCCCGCAACAACCGGCCGACGAGATCGCGGGCATGGATCACGCCGAGAATCTTGTCGACCGACCCGTCCGCGACCGGCATCCGAGTGTGCGGCATTTCGGCGAGCCGCTCGCATATCTCGGCGGTATCGGCGTTGACATCGAGCCATTCGACCTCGGTCCGCGGCGTCATCACCTCGCGAACCGGCCGGTCGGCCAGCCGGACCACGCCCGATATGATCGCCCGCTCGCTCTCCTCTATCACGCCGGCCGATGAGGCTTCGGCAACGATCAGGTGCAGCTCCTCCGCGGTGACGTGGCTCTCGGATTCGCGGGTGAGCCCGAGCAGGCGGAAGATCAGTGCGCTGGTCTGGTCGAGCAGCCACACGAAGGGCGCGGTCAGCCGCGACAGCCACAGCATCGGCAGCGCCATAACGGCGGCGATCGGCTCGGGCTTGCGTAGCGCGAACTGTTTGGGGACCAGTTCGCCGACGATCAGCGACAGGAAGGTGGTGATGGCGATGACGACGACGAACCCGACTTCCTCAGCACTTTCGGCGGGAAGCCCGAGGAACACCATCCTATCGCCGACCGGTCCGCCCAGGCTCGCTCCCGAATAGGCGCCGGAAAGGATGCTGATCAGGGTTATCCCGATCTGCACGGTAGAAAGGAATTTTCCAGGATCGGCGGCCAGCTCCATCGCAGTGCGGGCGCCCCGGCGACCGGCACGTGCCATCGCCTCCATCCGCGCCTTACGTGCGGAAACGATCGCCAGTTCCGACATGGCGAATACACCATTGAGCGCGACCAGGGCCAGGATGATGACCAGGTCGAACCAGGGGAAAGGAGCCAAGGGGACAGGATGCGGCATGGCGCTCAGTCGTTCATGCCGCGAATCAAACGCTTTGCCAACAGTCTGGTTCGTTTCACCGTCGATTGCGGAAAAAGGCGCGCAGCATCTCTCCGGCCTCCGCCTCACCAATCCCACCGTAAACATCGGGACGATGATGACAGGTCGGCTGGCTGAAGAAGCGCGGGCCATGGGCGACGGCGCCGCCCTTCGCATCCTCGGCACCATAATAAACCCGGCGCAACCGGGCATGGGAAATCGCGCCGGCACACATAGCGCACGGCTCCAGCGTAACGTAAAGATCGCAATCGTCGAGCCGCTGCGTTGCCAGCGTGGCGCTCGCCGCGCGGATCACTTCCATTTCCGCATGAGCGGTTGGATCATGGCCGCCGCACATCGCGTTGGCCGCGGTCGCGATAACCTCGTCTCCGCGCATGATCACGGCCCCGACCGGCACTTCACCCGCGGTCGCTGCATCGGCAGCCAACTCAAGCGCCAGGCGCATGGGATACGGTAGGGGGAAGCTCATCGCCTCGCTGTACGGAGGGACGAAGGCAAAGGCTAGCGGACCGGTATCTTCTCCGGCACGAGCAGCAGCGCGAGCGCGAATATCGCACCGGGAAGCCAGGCGACCAGAGTCAGCAGAACGCTGATCCAGAAGGCCGGCGTGATGCCGCGCTGAAGGAAGACGCCGAGAGGCGGCAGCAGAAGCGCCGCGAGAATCGCCCATAATGATACGGGCCGCTCCGCAATCTGCTGCCGCGTCACGATCAGTTCGCCTTCTGCACGTCGACAGTCGGGACCTTGATCTCTTCCTTGGTGGTGCCGACCTCGACCTTGGGTACGGTCACGTCGGTGGTGCGGGTGCCGACATCGACCTTGGCGGTATCGACATCGAAGGCAGGCGCCTGGCCGCCGGAGACCTGGACGTCGGGCGCCTTCATCTCCTTGGTCTGGTTGATGTCGATCAGCCCGAAGGCGAAGGCGGCAATGATCGCGAGAATCGCGATGACCGCGACGATGATTCCCACGCGGGCGCCATTGTTGGACCGGGCGGGATATTCGTTATAATGTTCGTTCGTCGGATTCACCTCGGGCACTCCCTGCGCTAATCGATGGAGCCCGAACAACGTTCCTCTGCCGGAAGGGTTGCATGCCCGCCCGGCTCCGCTTGACGAATCCAGGGAAGGTCGCTATCCGCCGCGACTTTCCGGGCAACCCGAACATCAGGACGAAGTAACATGTCGCGCATCTGCGAGCTGACCGGCAAGGGCCGCCAAGTGGGCCACAACGTGTCCCATGCCAACAACAAGACAAAGCGGACCTTTCTGCCCAACCTGCAGAATGTCACGCTGATCTCCGATTCGCTCGGCAAGGGCGTGAAGCTGCGGGTTTCGACCCACGGTCTGCGCTCCGTCGAGCATGTCGGCGGCCTCGACAACTGGCTGCTCAAGTCCAAGGACGAGAGCCTGTCGCTCCGCGCCCGTCGCCTGAAGCGCGAAGTCGCGAAGAAGCAGCAGGCCGTCGCCGCCTGATTCGCTTCCGCTTCGGCGGGATGAAATGAGGGAACCGGATCGCAGCGGCGGTCCGGTTTTTTCGTGTCTCTAGCGATGCCGTTTGCCGCGCCGACAGGGCGGGATCTTATTTTTTCACGCCTTCCAGTTCGAACTTCAGCAGCAATGTACGTTCGACCGGCACCTGATTGTCGTCGGAAATCAGCCACAGCATGGTCTTCCCGCCCTCCTGGACGACGCTGATCCCCTCCATATTGTCGATATTGAGCGGCGGCCTGAGCTCGGCGATATGCTCGCCTTCGACGGTCGCGCCCGGCTTGATATCGGCAGGATCGACGATCGCCAGAGCCGCCGAGAAACCGTCCCATATGCCGAAGCGTCGATGGAGGACGATGATGTTCCCGTCGGGGAGCTGCGCGGCGTCCGTCGGGGCGTAACCGCGCGGCGGACGATAGCCGAAATGGAAGGGCGTGTTGCGGGTGCTGGTGGGATCGCCTGGAAATATCAGCGAATCATGGACGTGCGGCGCGACCGCATTGCCCTCCGAAAATATGACGAAGCGGCCGCCCTCCAGCCGCACCATCGCCTCGGCGCCGGAGTTCAGCGACCATTTCTTCATGGCCGGCGGCCAGGCCAGCGAATGCAGCATGGTGAGATCGGGCGCGTAGCGCAGGATCGCGTTGCGATATTCGAAGCCGACCCAGATGTCGCCGTTCGGCCCCACCGTCATCGACTCCGAATCGCGATCCCCCTTATGGCCTTCATAGGCGGGAAAGGCCGGCAGTTCGCTGAAGCGAGGCTGCTCGATCACGCCGGGCTTCGTCATGCGAAAGCGCAGATAATGACCATTGTCGGCCAGCGCCATGAAGCGGTCACCTTTTACCCACAGGGCCGAATAGCCCCCGAAGTCGCGCTGCCGACTGTCGAGCTGCCATCCCGCGAGATAGCGTAGCCGCCCGAATTGCCGATGCGCGGGATCGGCCGGATCGATCGGGATCGCCGTCGCCGTCACCTGAACATCGGTCTGCGGGAAGCCCGCGGAGCTCGGTACGAAGCAGAACAGCAATGCGGCCAGGGCCTTCTTCATGGGCGCCCGATAAAGGCTTCGTCGCCAATTCCCAAGGCTTTTGCGATGGCGATCGGGCCCGCAGGCCTGTCCCGCAAGATGAACGGCGGCCAACAGCCATGTTCAGCATCGGCTCACGCGAATCATGGAATAAGCGTCTCATCGATCGGCCCTGCATCGTCCTCTTGAGGAGTTCCACCCCGGCGGAACGCATGGCCGAGAAAAGGAGATTGTTATGTTGCGTAAGCTTCTCACGGCCGCGGTGACTTCGGCGGCTCTGCTTTCGGCAGTGGCGCCCGCCGCAGCCGAGGCCCAATATTATGGTGGCGGCCGCTTCGAGCAGGTTCGCGACTGGGACGGCCGCGGCTATCGCGGCGACCGTGGTTATCGTGGCGATCGCGGCTATTATCGCGACCGCGGCTATTATCGCGGCAATCGGGGCTATTATCGCGACCGTGGCCGCTGCCGCGACAAGGGCACCGGCGGGACCATTCTCGGCGCGATCGCCGGCGGCCTGCTCGGCAATGAGATCGGCAATGGCCGCTATGATCGCGGCGACGGCACCACCGGCGCTATCGTCGGCGCGGGTATCGGCGCCCTGGCTGGCCGCGCGATCGACCGCGACTGCTGATCCTTCACTTCCTTAAAGCTTAACCGGATCCCCGCGTGGCGTTGTGGGGAGGAGGGTCGTCGGTTCGCTGGAGGAATCGGCGGCCCTCCACTTGTTCGTCCCCCCGCATCTTCGCCGATGATCAGGTGGGGCCGCGCAAAGACGGCGCTATGCCGATCCGGCGCCCTCGGGGCTATTTCGCCTCCAGATCGAACAGACCGGCAAGCTGCTCGACCATCGTGCCGCCGAGCTGTTCGACATCCATGATCGTCACCGCCTTCTGATAATAGCGCGTAACGTCATGGCCGATGCCGATGGCGGCCAGCTCGACCGGCGAACGGC
>SCUQ01000393.1 GCA_004297635.1 Rhizorhabdus sp.
GCCGCCAATCTCCAGCGCAGCTATTGCGCGACGGGCATGAACGACTGGCGCGGGCAGCGGCTGGACCGCCTCTACGCCCAGATCGAGGACCGCATCCGCTATGAGGAGGACCGCCGCTGGCAGCGGTAGGACGCAAGCGGGCCCCCCGGCAATTCTCCGGTTGTCGAGCGCCCCCGCTTTCGGCTATCAGGCCGCCTCTGCGAGCGGGCGTAGCATAGTGGTAATGCTCTAGCCTTCCAAGCTAGCTAGGAGGGTTCGATTCCCTTCGCCCGCTCCAAGATTTTTCTTTAAAATTAAATGGCTGACTGATTTCGGCGGACGCGGCGTCGGGATTTGATCAGGGCTATGTGGCGTGTTTTCTGCCGCTCGGATCAATAGCCTCATCGTCATTGCGTATGCTCCTCAGCGTCTGCATGCTGCAAAAGGTGAGGAGGTTCTCCATGCGCAACTTGTCAGCCGGCCTGCTCCTGCTTTCCATCTGTGCTTGTCATGATGCTCCGGCATTGCCCGTCGCATTCGCCGATAAACCTCCGCTTGCGACAGTACGGATGCTGGAGGCACGGCTTGCCCGCGAACCATGTGTCGGCGCGCTGGATCGCTGGACTCGACGCTATAGTTACCGTGCACCGGGTCTGCGCCTCAGCAAGCACGAGATCGTTATCGATCTGACGGAGGCTGGCTATGATGGTCCCGCTGGCGTCTCGATCGAGCCGGTCTATGCGATATTCAAGTTTGATGACCGTCCGATTCAAACGGCCGGCGGCATCTATGATGATCGCCTCAACGTGATTCGCTATTGGAGCTGTGGCTCCAACATAGGGGGTGATCGGGGGCCCCGCCGAGATTTACCGAGTTAAACTCGGACCGTTCGCAAGGTACTGTATTGAAGGAGCGGGTTCGCCCGCTCCAGCGTCCCGCCTCGGCTTCCGCGCTTACTTCCCCGCGCTTTTGTCCGGTCCCCAGCCCGGCTCATATTGAATCTCCGCCTTCGCGCGGGCGGCGGCGATCTGGGCCTGGCTTTCGCGGAGCAGGTCGCTGCCGCGCAGTGCGCGGGCGGCGGCGATGCGGGCGGTGTCGGGCGGCAGGGCGATCGGCTCGCGCGCCGTGATCACGCCGACGGCCAGCCGCTCGCCCTGCGGCAGCAGAATCGGTTCGCCGGGCGGGGCGCGGTCGATCTGGCGGGCGACATCGGGCTCCGTCTGGCCGGTGTCGATCGCCACCTCGCCGCGTACCGGCACGATCCCGATCGATCGCAGCGCGGCATCCGCCGCATCGAGCGAATGCGCGCCGGCGAGCACCGCCAGCCGGCGCCGGTCCTTCGGCGGGACGAAGCTCAGCTGATCGAAGGTCAGCCGCTGCCGGCGCGCGAATTGCAGCGGATTGGCGTCGATATAGTTACGGATATCCTCCTCTGCGGGCAGTGGCACCGACTGCGCGACCTTATGCCCCAGCATGCCGGTGAGCAGCTCCTCCTCGTTGCGCTTCAGCAGGGCGCGGAACTGGGGCGTGTCGTCGAGGCCCTGGCGGCGGGCTTCCTGCACCTCCAGCTCCCGGTCGATGACACCTTCGAGGATCGTGCGGCTGAGCTTGCGGCGGTCGACGCTGTCGGGGATGCGCATGTCCAGCAGCTCGGCCTCGAGTTGCTGGACTGTAACATCCTCGCCATTGACGATCGCCAGTACCTGCCCTTTCGGCGTCTTGCCGCAGCCGCCGAGCAGCATAAGCACGGCCAGCCCTGCGACGGCTGCCCGGCGCTCCCATATCCTGCCTATCACCCCTGTCGCCACCCAGCTTCCCCCAAGCGATTCCGCACATTCGCCGGGCCGACCTATCCGGCCGCGACGACGCAGGGCCATCCTTATCGGATCGCGTGGGCACAGAGAAGCGGCGCGGCCCGGCTATGCGACAATCGTTTACAGTTGGCGGGCCATAACCGATTGACGCATGTCGGCGGATTTTACATGTCGCTAGCGTAACGTAATATGTCTGCACGGCGTGTAGCGGAAAAGCGCCGAAATATGATGTTGGCGCGGAACTTGCCTGTTTGATTCGCAACGACGCCGGGGGGCGACAGGGGGATGACGATGATGCAGTCGGGTTTCACGATCGCGCGGAAGCGCTTCACCGGGGCGATGCTGGGCCTGTCGGCGATGCTTGGCCTCGCCGGCCCGGCCGGCGCGACGCTCGATCCCGCGCACCAGTTCATCACCAATGGCGGGTTCGAACAGACCACCAATGGCCTGGGCCAGCTCCGCCGCAACACCAATGTCGTCGGCTGGACCTCACAGAAGGTGGACGCCAGCACCTATAGCTACAGCTTCGTGCTCAATGCGTCGACCGTATCGACGACGGGTTCGCCCGGCGAATATGGCCAGGAGATGCTGTGGGGGCCCGGCAATGGCGCGAACAACGGCCTGCAGAACAGCCTGGGCGGCACCGGCGGCAATTTCGTCGGCGCCGACGGCGCCTATCATCTCGGCAAGCTCACCCAGACGATCACCGGCCTGATCGTCGGCCAGAGCTATCAGCTGACCTTCGATTTCGCCGGCGCGCAGGAATATAATTACGGCAACGGTCCCTCGACCGACAGCTGGTATTTCGGTTTCGAGAATCAGGGGATCAACCAGCAGAGCGCGGTCCTCAACAATAGCTATAAGGGCTTCACCGGCTGGCAGACGCAGACGTTCAACTTCGTCGCGACGCAGACCAGCGACACCCTGTATTTCCTGGCCCAGGGCTCGCCGGCAGGGCAGCCGCCCTTCTCGCTGCTCGACAATGTCTCGCTCGTCGGCGCCTATGGCACCGTCAGCGCGGCACCCGAGGCGGGGACTTGGGCGATGATGCTGTTCGGTTTCGGCGGCATCGGCATGGCGCTGCGTACGCGCCGTCGCAGCCTGCCTGCCGTCGCCTGATCAGGTCGCCGGGCGGACTAGACCGCCGGCTTCTCGAAGATATGAACCGCGCCGCTGGTGCCGAGGGGGAGCGGCTCGCCCATCGGGCGCAGGCCGGCGCGTTCGGCGAACGGCGCCGGATCGCCGTGGAACAAGGTGTAGCGTTCACGGCTGCGGCTGCGTTCGTCGCCCGTGGCGGTGCCGAGCACATAGTCCAGGGTCAGGTCGAAACGCCCGCTCTTCGCCGCGTAGTTCTGTTCGACGAAGATCAGCGCCAGACTGTCGCCGTCCGTGGTCGGCGTCTGGAACAGCAGGCTGCCCGCCGCCGGCGGCGTGGCGATCATCTTGTCGACCAGCGGCAGGTGTGCGGCCAGCCGCCCGCCGGGCCTCAGATGGCGGGCGATCCCGGCGAAGACCTGCTTCCATGCCGTCGCGGGCTGGACATGGGCCAGGGTGAAGAAGGTCGCGATCACCGCGTCGAAGCTCTGCCCCAGCGCGAGCGAGCGCATGTCGCCGCGCACGAAGCGCAGCCGTGCCGCGACATCGTCCGGCAGCGCGCCACGGCGCGCCTCGGCCTGGGCGAGCATTGAGGGCGCGATATCGAGGCCGGTGACCGTAAAGCCGCGCTCGGCCAGCGGAATCGCGATCCGGCCGGTTCCGGCGCCCAATTCCAGCACCGATCCGCCCGCCGGAATCAGCCCGGCGTAAAGATCGATGTCCCCGTCGAGCGAGCGATCCTGCGCGGTGATCAGGTCATAATGGATCGCCGAGGCGCCGTCGGAGGCGTAATAGGGTCGTATGCCGCTTGTCATCGCCCCTTGGTGGCGATGATCGGCGCGCTGTCAACCGGCGCTGCGGCACGGTGTGGAAGGCGAGGCAATGGCTTCCGGCGTTCGGGCAGAATGCCGGGCGCCGCATTCGCTACCACTCGACCCGATCGCCTTCGGCAATATCGTTGGCGGCCGCCCCGCCGCCGACAATCTCCAGCACGGCGGCGACCGGCTCGCCCGATTCAACGGGGCTCAGGTCTTCGGGCACCGTGTTCGCGGCGATCCGGGCGATCGTGCCGTCGGCGCGGATGAAGATCATGTCGAGCGGAATATAGGTGTTCTTCATCCAGA
>SCUQ01000394.1 GCA_004297635.1 Rhizorhabdus sp.
GAGTCGAGGTGCTAGGCATCGATCTCTCGACGCCTCCCAAGGATGCGGGCGAGCTCGTCGAGCTGTTCGACCAGCACGGCCTGCTGCTGTTCCGCGAACAGCCGATGACCAAGGCCGTGCTCCTCGCTGCCTCCAGGATGTTCGGTGAGCCGCTGGTGCATCTCCTCGGGCACAACAATGATCGCGAGGTGCCGGAAGTCGCGGTGGTGAGCACGCGCGGGCGCGATGGCGACATCGAGGCGAAGGATCCGGACGAGCTGGTCGGCCGGATCGAATGGCATACCGATCAAGCCTATACGCCGTCACCAAACCGGGCCACGATGATGTGGGCGGTCGAGCTACCGCCGGAAGGTGGCGAAACCGGCTTCGTGGATCGCGAGAAGGTCTATGAAGCCATGCCCGCCTCGCTGCGCGATCGGATAGAAGGGCTTCATGTCGTCCAAAGCTGGCGCAAGGCACAGGCCGAGATTGCCAAGAACCCGAATTATGCGACCGATGAGGGGGCCAAGATGCTCCAGCTCGATCGTTTTCCCGATCTTTCCTACGAACTGGTGCAGCGCCACCCGGTCACCGGCCGCAAGGTGGTGCACGCGCCGCCGATGTGGTCCTCCGCCATCGTCGAATTGCCGGGGAACGAGGGCACCGCGTTGCTCGACGAGGTGATGGCGTTCAGTCTCCAGCCGCACTTCGTCTATTGGCATCGCTATCGTCCGAACGACGTCGTGCTGTGGGACAATTGGCGCTTCATGCATGCCGCGAGCGGCACCAAGGGCCGCTACCGGCGGCTGATGTACCGCACGGTGCTGAAGGGCGGTGCCGTGATGGGCGTACCGCTGGATCCAGCCGAGTCCGAGGCGGCCGAGAAGCGATACCGCGCAGCAATGCAGTCGGCGCGAGCGGAAGCGGTATGATGGACAGGCTCGATCTGGTGATCCGCGGGGGCACTGTCTTCGACGGCAGCGGCGCGGAAGGCCGTTTGGCGGACGTCGGCATTCGGGATGGCATGATCGTTGCGGTCGGCCAGGTTCCCGTTGCGGCCCTAGAGGAAATCGACGCGACCGGAAAGATCGTCACGCCGGGCTTCGTCGATATCCACACCCACTATGATGGCCAGGTGACGTGGGAGCATCGCCTCTCGCCGTCCTCACAGCATGGCGTGACGACGGTGGTCATGGGCAATTGTGGCGTGGGTTTCGCGCCATGCCGCGCGGATGACCGCGACCGGCTCGTCGCCCTGATGGAAGGCGTCGAGGACATACCTGAAGTCGTCATGACGGAGGGGCTCCCGTGGAACTGGGAGACCTTTCCGGAATATCTCGACGTGGTGGGGGGCCGCAAGTACGACATGGATGTCGTCACCCAGATCCCGCATTCCTGCCTTCGCGTCTATGTGATGGGGCAGCGCGCGATCGACGGCGAGGACGCAACGGCCGAAGATCTCGCGCAGATGAAGCGGATCGCCACGGAGGCGATCAAGATGGGCGCGATCGGCTTTGCTACATCACGCAGCCTGTTCCATCGCGACAAGAATGGCGTGGCGATCCCGACCAAGGATGCGGCCGAACGAGAGTTGATGGCCATTATCGACGGCATGAACGAGGCCGGCGGCGGCC
>SCUQ01000395.1 GCA_004297635.1 Rhizorhabdus sp.
GGAAGGGTGAGGCTACACCCCTCCGATGATCTATGGCGATCCCGGCAGTGTCATCGCGCTGAATCTTCCCGCGGGGAACGGTGCATATCAGCTGTCGGTGCCGCCGGGCCTGATCATCGCCCGCCGGATGGCGACCCAGGCCTTCGAGCCGGCCGCCGCGCGCTGGCGCTTCGACTCCCCGGCGCCCTTCGTGATGAGCAGCGGCGATGCGCTGCCCGCTCGGGTCCAGCTGACGACCGTCGGTCCGGGCACCGCCACGGCGGCGGGCATGGCGCTCGACCGCAGCAGCTTCCTGCAGTCGCGGCCGGTCGGGCTGGATTTCGGGAGCGATGCCGATCCCGAGCGGACCCAGACGCCACCCCGCCTGCGCCTCTCTTTCAGGGGCGTGGTGCCGCGCGCGGACGGCGCGCTCCTCGTCTACATGGTGGGCTGGGGCATCGGCAGCATCGCCCTGGTGACGCGCTACGGCAGCGACCAGCTGGAATGCACGATCGGGCGCGGCGACCGTACCGAGGGCGGCTTTTTCAGCACCATGGCGCGCAAGCCCGGCGTCGAGCAGCTGCTGGAAGTCGAATGGATCGACCATGCCTTCGGTCCGGGCGGCAACATCGTCTTCTTCATCGACGGCAAGCCCGCCGGTGGCCCGTTCCCGACGAAGATCAAGCCGCGCATCACCCCGGAGATGGACTTCTCGGTCAATGCGGCGCTCGGCAACACGCGGCAGGCAGTCGACGGCCTGGTGGTGCGCGAGATCCGGATCGGCGTCGACAAACCGGTCACCCGCTACAGCTACAGGCCGGTGGCGAGCGGCACCGTGCCGGGCGATGCCTTGCCCGATCTCGTGGTCGACGCCCGTGCCGTGAATGTGGCGCAGCCGCCACGCACGCTGGCGTGGCGGGCGCCCGATGGCGCGGTATCGACACTCGATATCACGGTAGGCCCGATCGATGTGGCGGCGGGGCACGCTTATAAGGCGGTACTGGTCGACTGGTCGAGCGGGGTGGGCGTTCCGCACCCCGACCAGCTCGTGATGACGAAGCTGGCGGCCCAGAATTGCCGCTTCGAGGATGCGTGGCTCGGCAGCGCGCAGCCAGCCTGGACCGAATGCCTGCCGCAAGGGCCGGTCCCCGTCATCAACGGCATCGCTTATTACTGCGAAGCGATCCGCAGCGGCGACTATGTCCAGTTCCAGTTTGGCTATGACTGGGACGCCAGCGTGATGCCGGCCAATCCGTTTGGCGATCCGTCGGGCCGGAACGCCTATATGATCCCCCATAAGTGGCTGATCTACGACCGTGCGGACAGGCTGCTCGCCACGGTCGAGACGCCGGACGGCGGCCCGCTTAACGGCACGGATAAGATGGCGCTCTACGGCGGCCCCAGCGACGGGCGGGGCTGCGCCATGACCGATGCGACCCATCGCTGGTATCCACATGGCACGGTACGTTCGGGTATCATCTGGCGCAGCCGCGATCCGGGAAGCCATGAGCAGGCGGGCATCCGCCGCGCGGTGCCGCTGTTCGACATGAGCGTGCCTTTCGGGTGCCATCTCGATTATTCGGTCAACGGCTTCGACCTGCGCGTCTTTTCCGGCGGGGCGGGAAATGAGGGGCAGGCCAACGGCTTCGGCAATGTCCGGGTCATACCCTGGAAGCAAAGCGACTATCGGACGATGGTCGGCGGGGCGGGGCGTACCCGCGATCCTTTCACCGCGCTCTATTCGGCCAATTCGATGGCTGCCAACGCGGCGCTGTGGCTCGAATATACCCCGTTCAACATTCAGGGGCGTTCGCCCGTCACCGGGCCGGGAGGCATGCGGGACGACCGGCAGATCATCCCGGAACCGGTGGCCTGGCACATCGACCAGCCTCAGGGGCTCCGGCCCCATGACGGCACGCCCTGGCGGCTGATCGCGCTCGATTATCTGACCGGCTACGTGTCCGACGCGGTCCACGCCTTCGAGAGGGGGCGGAATGTCCCGCTGTTCAAGGGCAATGCCCGCCGATCGATCGCGTTGCGTAACCATTATTATGGTCCCGGCAATCTCGCGCTCCCCCCGGGCCAGGCCTGGTATCAGCAGGGGGGACGGGTTTCCGGCTGGCTACGCGGCGTCAATCCGTTGCGCGTGGCGGCGCCCTATGGCGGCGATGTACCCGAGCGGCCCTATTTCGGTACCTTCCAGGTCGACAAGCTGCACGGGCACCAGTTTCCGGGGTGGGGCAGCCTGCTGTTCCGAACGCCGGAATTTGCCTTTCTCGGCCATCGCTTCTGGGATCAGAACCGGCTGTATTCGAACGACATCATCGGCGATCCCTGGTTGAGTCTCTGGGCGAGCCGGGAAGGCGCATGGGCCTTTCTCCATGCGGCGCTGGCCTGGAAGACGGCCAGTGCGACGTCGCAGCGCCTCTACAGCCGTATCGAAGTCCTCGACTTCGCCCTGTCCGAACTGGAAGGGTTCCACGATCAACACTATGCCGCCTCGCCGGGCTTCCTCAACCCGCCGGGTAATGTGCTGATCGATGGGCAGCCCGACATGCGCCTCGCGACCTACGCCGCAGCCCGGCACTTCGGCGTGCTCAGCTATGGCGACAGTGAGCTCAACCAGCATGAATTCAGCCTGGGCTATTGGCTCAGCGCGCTGGCCGCCGCGGAGAAGATGGGCTTCAATACCGCTTTGCGGCAGGCATCGGCCAAAGCCGGCGCCGTTGTAGACTGGCTGATCGCCATGCACCGCAAGCGGGTCGTGGGCCGCATACTCGAAGGCGCGCGGCTCCAGACGCTGGGCGGTTCCAACTATATGATCGGCTTATGGGGCCGCCAGCACATGATCGATGTAGCGGGTGATGTCGCGCGTCTGCCGCACAGCTATGCCGGTATAGTGAAGCTATGGGGCGAGACGCGCGGCTGGGACAGCTATGAAGCCGATGGCCGGTCGGTCAGCCGTGATGGGCAGGCGCTGGATCAGTTGATAGCGGGGCCGTCGCTGCTGCGATATATTCTCGGCCAGACCGGAGAGGACCTGATCCTAGCGCAGAAGATAGCCCAGGAGTGGCGCGAAACCAAGAAACGGGAAGAATTGGCCAAAGGGCAGGACGCTGGCACCGGGTGGTTCGCCTATCTGCAGGCGACCAATAATCCAGCGCGCGCCGTCCAGACATGATCAGCTTCCCGTGTGGCGGGCACCCGGCATGATCGCCTTAAGGAGCGTCATGTTGCAAAAGCGTTCGAGCAGGAACCAGCTTGCTCCGCCCAGCAACCAGGCACCTATCAGGTTGACCAGGATGAAAGGGCCGATCAGCCAATCCGGCTTCAGCCAGATCAGCAGATTTCCGATCGGCCAGCCGTAGAGATACGTGCCGTAGCTAATGTCCCAGCGGTCGTTGATCCGCTGAAGCGGCCCGAGATCGACCGCGAAGGCCAACCAGAAGATGATCGCCGCAGCGAAGATCATGAAAAGCGATTCGCCGAAAAGCGGATCGGGCAGCGTGATGGCAATGCCCACCAGCGACGAGAGGGCGACCCACCCGTTGAGCCGCGGCAGTATGACCTCGCGGTAGAGATAGGCGACCATGCCGACCGAGAAGACCGAGAGGAAGCGGAGGGTCGGCAGCATGTTGCCGATCAGGATGTCCACAGGCAATGGCGCCTTGTAGGCTCGGATGGACCAGAGTTCGGGAATCTTGATTCCGACGTAGAGGCACCAGAACATGATGGCCAGGATCAGTACGCGCTTTCGGTCCGTGAGCGTGCCGATCGCGGCGAGCAGCATGACGAAGAGATAGCAGCG
>SCUQ01000396.1 GCA_004297635.1 Rhizorhabdus sp.
CAATGCGACCGTCGCCAAACCGACGACGCTCAGGCTGACCTTCTCCGAAACCTTCCTGGCGCCGATGAGCGGCTTGGAACTGACGATGACCGGGATGCCGGGCATGGCCGGCCATGCCCCGATGCCGGTCAAGGGTTTGAAGACCAGCGCGGCGGGCAAGACGATGACCGCCACCTTGCCCCGGGCGCTGCCGGCGGGCAGCTACGAGTTGAAATGGCATATCGTCGGTGCCGATCAGCACAGGATGGAAGGCCGTTACAGCTTTCAGGTCAAATAACCCGTCATGACCGATGCGGCGTTGATCGGAGCGCGCTTCGCGCTGATGATCGATCTGGCGCTGCTCATGGGCCTTCCGTTGTTCTGGTGGGTCATGGGCATCGTCGGACGGCGGAGCGTCGTCGCGCTGCTGGCGGGCGCGGGCGTCCTGCTGTCGGCATTCTGGCTGCTGGCAAGCGCGGCAGCGATGACCGGCACGCCGATTACGCAGCCGGACTGGGCAACCGCGCAGATATTGCTGACGATGACGCCGATAGGCCCCGTGCTGGCAGTGCGTGGCGTCGCATTATCGCTGGCGCTGGTGGCGGCCGCCGCGCCGCAGGGCGACCGATGGGCTCTGTTCCCGGCCGCCGTCGCCGCCGCGACGCTCGCATGGACCGGCCATGCAGGGGCGACCGAGGATGTCGCCGGTTCGCTCCACCGGGCGGCCGATGTGGCGCATATATGGGCGGCGGCGGGTTGGATCGGGGCGCTGGCCGTGCTGCTGCATGCGATTCTGACGCTCAGCCCGGTTGGCGGAGATGCACGAAGAATTGCCGCGATCTTGAGCCGCTTCTCGCTGATGGGAACGCTCATCGTCGCCACCCTGGTGGCAACAGGCGCGATCAACGGCGCCCTGATCGTCGGGCTTGATCAACTGCCGGCGCTGGTCGGCAGCAGCTATGGCTGGCTGCTGGGAGCGAAGCTGGCCTTGTTCGGGCTGATGCTGGCCCTGGCTGCTGCGAATCGCTGGCGGCTCACGCCCGCGCTGGAAAACGACGGAACGGCGCGGGCATGGATGCATCTGCGGCTGTCGCTGCTCGTCGAAACGAGCGCCGCCATCGCCATCATCGGCCTTGTCGCCTGGCTGGGTACGCTGGACCCGATGGCCTGAAGGCCGCCGCCGCGGCGGCGTATCGGGCTCCGCGCCCCGGCCGGCCCGAAGAGACGTCCAGCGGGGAACAGGCGGGCGGCAGAGCCGTTGAGCTGGCACCCTCCTGACAAGGCCGCCGCCATGCCCCGCACCCCCGAAGATAATATCGCCCCCGAACTCGACAATGACGAGCAGCGCGAAGCCGATCAGGCGCAGGATGTGGCAGACGATGCCAGGGTCCTAGGCACCGATCTCGCCGAAGACAACGAGCATGGCGGTTCGCCGGACCGTACCGCGGTCATGCCCGACGATGTTCCCGATCTGGTCGACACGATGAACCAGATGGTCCGCTCCGGGCTCATCGACAACGGCGCCTTTGCCGGCGAGCCGATGCACGACGATGAAGAAGACCGGCTCGGCCAGACGGATGACGACGACGACGACTGACGGCTTCGACAACGCGAAGGCGGGCGACCTGCGGCTTCCGCTTACCGCGATCAGGCTCTAATGCCCATGGCATGACCGCTGCCATCTATTTCGCCCCCGACGCCTATGTATTGGAAGGCAACCAGATCATGGGACGCCGGGCCGCTGGCGCGGCCTTTCTGCGCGCCGTGGTGGAGGGCCGCGACGGCGGCCCGGTGACAGCCTACACGCTGGGTCAGCAGAGCGTCGAGCTGTTCGAGAAGATCGTGCGCGGCATCGACCCGGCGGCTCCAACCAGTTGGATACAGCTCGGCCGGCACGATCAGGTCGCGGCGCTCGGCACATTGCACCGGGCCGACACGGCGATCGGCGCCGAAGCCCGGATGCGGCTGCGGGCCGGTCCAGCGCGCTTCAGCCTGACCGGCATCACCCACACGCTGTCGACTTCGTCGCCGCTCGCTACGATCGGCGCCTATCTGACCGAACCGGTCATGCCGTGGGACGCGTTGATCTGCACGTCATCGGTCGCACGCGATGTGGTGCGGGCCACGCTCGAACAAACCGCCGACTATCTGTCGTGGCGCCTCGGCGCGCCAGCCATGCCACCGCCGCCGCAGCTGCCGGTCATACCGCTCGGCATCCACAGCGCCGACTGGGCGCCTTCCGATGCCACGCGCCATGCCGCCCGCGCGCGCCTCTCGATCGGCGATGACGAGGTCGCGGTCCTGTTCGCCGGTCGGCTCGCTTATGCGTCGAAGGCCCACCCGTTCCAGATGTTCGAGGCGCTTCGCACGGTCGCGGACCGCGGCGACCGCCCGATCCGGCTGCTGCTGGCCGGACAGTTCTTCAACGAGACGATCGCGCGCAATTTCCTGGCCGACCAGCGCACCTACTGCCCGAACGTCCGCTGCCAGCATGTCGACGGGGCCGATGCCGATCTCTATGCGGCGGCCTTTGGCGGGGCCGACATCTTCCTGTCGCTGGCAGACAACCATCAGGAAACCTTCGGCATCACACCGATCGAGGCGATGGCCGCCGCGCTGCCGGTCGTGGTCAGCGACTGGAACGGCTATCGCGATACCGTGCGTGAGGGCGTCGACGGCTTCCGTATTCCATCCTGGGCACCCGGCCCGGACGCGGGCGAGAACATCGCCCATGGCTATGAGATCGTCGGCAATTACGACATCTATTCGTCGCGCACGAGCACGACCGTATCGGTCGACATGGCACAGCTCGTCGATCGGCTCGCGGCGCTCGTCGCCGATCCGGCGCTCCGCCGCAGCATGGGCGCCGCCGGGCGCGAGCGCGTCGTCGCCGAATATGACTGGTCGGTGATCTACCCGCGCTATCGGGCGCTGTGGCAGGAGCTGGAGTCTATCCGGACCCACGAATCCGCGACGGCGGTGACGGCCGAATGGCTGAAGCGCGCGCCCCGCGCCCACCCGGCCCATGACGATCCCTTCCGCCGCTTCGCCAGCTATCCCTCGCATATGATCACGCTGGACACGCCGGTACGCGCGGCCCCTGGTGCCTCGCGCGCCGCCTATGATGCGCTCACCGGGCGCCTGATGTTCGGCTTCTGGAAGTTGGAGGCCGGTCTTGCCGAACGGGTCATCGTCGCGGCGCAGGCCGGACCTCGGCCGCTGAGCGACATTGCCAGGGAGGCGGGCCTGGATGCCAGGCTGGCGATCGAACAGATCGCCCGCCTGGCCAAGATGAACCTGCTGATCCTGGGGGACGACGCTATTTGATCGCGGCGATCTGGATCTGCAATTCGCGGACCACGCCCCAGTCCGTCTCGGCACGGCGGCGCACCTCGTCCTTGGTCATGCGCCCCTCATTCATCGCGGTCACATATATCGGATCATAGACCTGCACCGCCTGGCGAAGCTCGAAGTCGACTCCCATCGCATAGGCGAGCATCGTGTAGTTCGCGCGCGCGGCGATCCACTCGTCATTCTGCCGCTTCGACATCATCCGGAAGGTCAGCGGGG
>SCUQ01000397.1 GCA_004297635.1 Rhizorhabdus sp.
TCTGGGCGCGGGAACTGCGGCGCGGGGGGCTGCTGCTGGTCGGGGTCGACCTGCGCAAGAGCGTCCTGATCCTCGAATCGGCCTATGATGATCCGCATGGGATGAACGCCGCGCTGGTCCTCGACGTGCTGCGCCGCGCGAACAGCGAACTTGGCGCCGATTTCGACGTCCGCCTGTTCGAGCATCGTGTCCGTTTCGATCCGGATCGTGGCCGGATGCGGGCCGATCTCGTGAGCCTGGGCAATCAGGACGTCCGCATCGGCGATACGCTGATCAGCTTCGCACAGGGCGAAGCGCTGCATATCGAAGACAGCTGGAAATATTCGATCGATGATTTCCAGGCACTTGCACGCGGCGCCGGCTTTCGCGCCCGGGACGTATGGACCGATTCGAAGGAATTGTTCAGCCTGCATCTGCTGGAGGTTGGGTGACGGTGCACCCGCCCTTGGCAGGGCGCGGATATTATCGCTAAACCACGATCATGGCCGCCCCCAGCTTCAAGCTCGAAAAATCGCATCCGACACCGCTGGCCGGGGTCGACGAAGCGGGGCGTGGCCCGCTGGCCGGGCCGGTCGTTGCGGCGGCGGTGATCCTCGATCGTCGACGGGTTCCACGCGGCATCGATGATTCGAAGAAGCTGAGCGCCGAGGCGCGCGGCGCGCTGTGCGGCAAGATTCGCGCGGCGGCGCAGGTCGGGGTCGGCATCGCCAGCGTCGAGGAGATCGACGAGATCAATATTCTCTGGGCATCGATGCTGGCGATGGAGCGTGCGGTGGCGGCGCTCGGGGTCGATCCGGCGATGGTGCTGGTCGACGGCAACCGCTGCCCCCGCTGGAACCGTCCCTCCACCTGGGTGATCGGCGGTGATGCGCTCTGCCTGTCGATCGCGGCGGCGTCGATCATCGCGAAGGAAGAGCGCGACCGCATGATGGCCGATTACGATCGCGATCACCCCGGTTATGGCTGGGCGAAGAACAAGGGCTATGGCACGCCCCAGCATCTCGACGCGCTGGCCCGGCTCGGGCCATCGCCCCTGCACCGCAGAAGCTTCGCGCCGATTGCGCAATATTCGATGTTCCCGCCGACGGGACCCCTAGGTCCCGCCCACGAAATCGAGGCAGCCGCGCCGGAATCCCCAGCTGTCGCCGGGGCACTGATCCGGTAGGCGAACGGCAGCCAGCACCGCCCAGCGATACCCCAGATCGCGTTCCGAGCATTGGTCGCATGGGGCGGCGGCATCGGCATTTTCATAGCCGGCCAGCGTGCCGCGGCCGTCTTCCGCGCCGAAGGTCGCGGCGTCGGCGGCTGCGAACAGGGAAGGGGTGTCATCGGGCCCGTAACCGCGCTGGTGGAGACCGTGGACGGTCGCCGTTCCTGCCAGCACGCCGCCGACGAGCGCGGCCAGCGCGCAGATCAGCGGCGGCGACAATCGGCGAGGCGAGAGTTTCCTCATGGCGGCAAGAACGACGAGATCGGGGCACCGTTCCGTGCATTCCCGCAGAAACGGAAAAGGTGAGTCCTCCGCGCCACACCACAAGGGATTGAGTCCCCCTAGCGAGGTGAGACTCCATATGAAGTAGCGGACTCCTTTCGTTCCGGTCACCTCGATTCATTGCCAGAGTCGCGAGCCAAACTATTGTTCTTGACCGAAGAGTCGTGATGAATCACCCTCGAAATCATTCGAAGGGGGATGATCGTTCATGGGTGTTCTCGAAAAGATTCCGGCTGTCCGCCGGGCGAAGCGCGCGGCCGGTGGCGATGCGCCCGCACCCCGTCTTCCCCTCAACGAAATCCTGCGTGGCGATTGCATCGAGATGATGCGCGCACTCCCTGATCGCTGCGTCGACATGGTTTTCGCCGATCCGCCCTATAACCTCCAGCTCGGCGGCGATCTCCACCGTCCAGATGGCAGCCAGGTCGATGCCGTCGATGATGATTGGGACAAGTTCGACAGCCTGGCGGTCTATGACCGCTTTACCCGCGAATGGCTGCGGGAGGCGCGCCGTATCCTGAAGGACGATGGCACGATCTGGGTTATCGGCAGCTACCATAATATCTTCCGGGTCGGCACCGCGCTTCAGGACGAGGGTTTCTGGATTCTCAACGATATCGTCTGGCGCAAGGCGAACCCGATGCCCAATTTCAAGGGCACCCGTTTCACCAATGCGCATGAGACCCTGATCTGGTGCTCGAAGGCCGAGAAGGCGAAATATACCTTCAACTACCGGACGATGAAGGCGCTCAACGACGATATTCAGATGCGATCGGACTGGACTTTGCCGATCTGCTCGGGCGGCGAGCGGCTGAAGGGTGATGACGGGCACAAGGCCCATCCGACCCAGAAGCCGGAAAGCCTGCTGTACCGCGTGATGCTCGCCTGTACGGAGCCGGGCGATCTGGTACTCGATCCCTTCTTTGGCACGGGGACGACCGGGGCCGTCGCCCGGCGCCTGGGCCGCCGCTGGATCGGCATCGAGCGCGAAGACAAATATATCAAGGTCGCCACCCAGCGGATCGCCGCGACCCTGCCGCTCGACGAGAGCGCGATGATGTCGATCCCAGAGAAGAAGGCGACTCCGCGTATCGCCTTCGGCCTGCTCGTCGAAAGCGGGCTGATCCCGCCGGGTTCGATTCTGACCGACAGCAAGCGCCGCTGGAGCGCGATGGTCCGCGCGGATGGCGTTCTGGCCGGTCCCGACGGTGCCACCGGCTCGATCCATGGCCTGGGCGCCCAGCTCCAGAATGCCCCTTCATGCAACGGCTGGAGCTTCTGGCATGTCGCGACCGAAAAGGGGATGGAGCCGATCGATGCGGTGCGCCAGCGTCACCTCGCGAGCATGGGGGAGTAAGCTCCGTCCGGAATGGACCGAAGCGAGGTTGGATTCCGCGGGGTTTTGCCCGATGTCCGGCTGATCGGGCTGGGGACTCGATCATAGGTTCGGGGGGACGGCAGATGCGCTTCGACAGACTGGCGGTGGCTATGGCGATGCTCTGCCTCGGCGCGCCGCTCCAAGCAGCCTGGCTGGAGGTCCGAACGCCACACTTCCGGATCTATTCGGAAGGCACACCCGACACCGCCCGCCGGTTTGCGACCAATCTGGAGCGGTTCGATCGGAGCATCCGCACTATATTCGCATTCGCGGACCGTCCGGGGGATGACCCCAATCCATTGACCGTGTTCATGGTCGACAGCATCGATCAGGTCAGCAGCCTGTGCCGAGGCGGCGCCAAAGTCGCCAGAGGCGAGAGCGATCCCTGCCGGTATGTGGCGGGCTTCTACGACGGACGCGCGGCGGGTTCGGTTGCCTTCGTGCCGCGAACGGCCGCGGACAATCCCACCGGCGCCCGGACGATCCTGTTCCATGAATATGCCCATCACCTGATGCTGGCCAATTCGCCGGCCGCCTATCCCGCCTGGTATGTCGAAGGCTTCGCGGAGCTGATCTCCAACGTGAAGCTCGACAAGCCGGGCGAAGTCGGAATCGGTTTGCCTGCCGAAGACCGCTTCTGGTCGCTGACACAGGAGCGGCGGATTCCGGTTCGGGAATTGTTGACGGCGAAGCCGGCCGATCTCAGTTCGGCCGATGGAGTCACCTTTTACGGCCGAGCCTGGTTGCTGACGCATTATCTGACCTTCTCGCCGACGCGAACCCGTCAGCTCACCAATTATCTTGGCGCGATCAATCAGGGCAAAAGCAGCGAGGAAGCGGCGTCCGTAGCCTTCGGCGATCTCGATACGCTCAACAAGGAAGTTGAAGCCTATCTGTCCCGAGGCAGATTCTCCTATCGCCCTGTGCAGGTCGCTGACGTTCCAGCGGCGGCTATCCGGATAAGGCGGCTCGAGCGGGGCGAGGCGGCGCTGATGCCGGTGCGGCTTCGGTCGCAGCGGGCTGTCGACGAGGAAAGTGCGCCGCTCGTGGTCGCCCAGGCGCGGCAACTCGCTGCGCCCTGGCCCAATGATCCGGGTGCACAGCTGATATTGGCCGAAGCCGAGTTCGACGCGGGCTATGATGATGAAACGGAGGCAGCCGCCGACCGCGTGCTCGCGGTCCGGCCCGATAGCCGCGATGCGATGATCTTCAAGGCGCTGGCGATCATGCATCGCGCAAGCCAGGGGCACCACTTCGATGACGCGATCTGGAGGGCCGCCAGAGGGTGGCTGCTAAAGGCGAACAAGATCGAACCCGATGCAGCCTGGCCGCTTTTCCTATTCTATCAGAGCTTCCTTGATCAGGGTAAGACGCCGACGGCCAATGCCGTTTCCGCTCTCGAACAGGCGTCGGGTCTGGCGCCGCAGGACGGCCATCTCAGGATGATGCTCGTCAATCAATATCTCCGGGACCGCAAGCTGGCCTATGCGCGTGCAGCGCTGGCGCCGCTGGCCTATGATCCTCACGCATCGGGGGACAATCCGGCGCGGCGTCTGCTGGATCGTCTGGACAAGGATGGACTTGCCGGAGCATCGCGGGACATGATGCCGAATATCGACATTTCTGTCGACGAACCGAAGCCCGGCAAGCCCAAATGACATCCGTTTCCCGCTACGCCCGGCTATATTTCCTGCCCACGGCCTTCGTCGCCGCGCCGTTCGGGCTCGATGGGCGGGTGGCGCGGCTGGCGGGGGGACTGGTCTGGTTCTCCGCCTATGAGGTGATCGCCGTCGATGGCGGGGAGCGGGTCTCGACGCGGCTGGTGCCGGTGGAGGCGATCGACGCCTTCATCGCCGCCCTCACGGACGAACAGGCGGAGGCGGCACGGCGGACCATCGCGCGGATCACGGCAGCGCGGCCGCCGCTCCAGATGGGCGATCGCGTGCTGCGACTGGATCAGCCGCAGATCATGCTGATCCTCAACATGACGCCCGACAGCTTCTCGGATGGCGGCGCGCTGCTCGATGCCCCGGACGCCGCTGCCGATGCCGGTTTCGCGATGGTCGCGGCGGGGGCCGCGATCGTCGATGTCGGCGGCGAGTCGACCCGGCCGCGCGCCCAGCCCGTCTGGGAGGGCGACGAGATCGCCCGGATCGAGCCGGTGGTGCGCCGTCTGGCGACCGGCGGGGCGATCGTTTCGATCGACACGCGCAAGGCAGCGGTTATGGCGGCGGCGCTGAAAGCCGGCGCGGCGATCGTCAACGATGTCTCGGCGTTGACCTATGATCCGCAATCCGCCGCGCTGCTTGCCGGATATGACTGCCCGGTGGTGCTGATGCACCATCAGGGCGATCCCCAGACGATGCAGGATCGGCCGCATTATGATGATGCGCTGATCGAGGTCTACGACTGGCTGGAAGAGCGCATCGCCCTTGCCGAGGGGGCCGGCATCGCGCGGAGCCGGATCATCGTCGATCCCGGTATCGGCTTCGGCAAGACGCTGCGGCACAATCTGCAGCTTTTGAACGGGCTGGCGCTGTTCCATGGCCTGGGCTGTCCGGTCCTTCTCGGGGCGAGCCGCAAACGGATCATCGGCGCGTTGTCGAACGAGGCACCAGTGGATCAGCGGCTGGGCGGATCGGTGGCACTGGCGCTATACGGCGCGCAGATGGGGGCGCAGATCCTGCGGGTGCATGACGTGCCCGAGACATTGCAGGCGATCCGGGTGTGGCGCGGGCTCAGGGATGAGGCGCTGACGCCTTTTTGATCGGCGCCTGAAGGCAAACAAATTACGCGTCGATCACCTCTTCATCCACGGTGGCCGCATTGGCCTGGATGAACGCAAAACGGTGCTCGGGATTCTTGCCCATCAGCCGGTCGACCAGATCGCGGACGCTGGCGCGTTCCTCATATTCCTGGGGCAGGGTGACGCGCAGCATCGTGCGCGTCTTCGGGTCCATCGTGGTTTCGCGCAGCTGGCCCGGATTCATCTCACCCAGGCCCTTGAAGCGGGCGACGTCGACCTTCTTGTTCCTGAACTCGCCCGCCTCGATCTCGGCGCGGTGGGCATCGTCCATCGCGTAGAGGCTCTTGGTGCCGGCAGTGAGGCGGTAGAGCGGCGGCTGGGCCAGATACAGATGCCCCTCGCGGACGAGATCGGGCATTTCCTGGAAGAAGAAGGTCATCAGCAGAGTGGCGATATGCGCGCCGTCGACATCGGCGTCGGTCATGATCACGACGCGTTCGTAGCGCAGCAGATCGACATTGCATTTCTCGCGGGTGCCGCAGCCCAGCGCCTGGATCAGGTCGGCGATCTCCTGGTTGGCGCCGATCTTCGCGCTGTTCGCCGAGGCGACATTGAGGATCTTGCCGCGGATCGGCAGGATCGCCTGGGTCTTGCGATCCCGTGCCTGCTTGGCGGAGCCCCCCGCGCTGTCGCCCTCGACGATGAAGATCTCGGTGCCGTCGGGCGCGTCGTTCGCGCAGTCGGTCAGCTTGCCGGGCAGGCGCAGCTTACGGCCCGAAGTGGCGGTCTTGCGCTTGATTTCGCGCTCCGCCTTGCGGCGCAGGCGATCGTCCATCCGGTCCAGCACGAAGGCGAGCAGCGCCTTGCCGCGCTCCATATTGTCGGCAAGGAAATGGTCGAAATGGTCGCGCACCGCATTTTCGACGAGCCGCGCGGCATCGGGCGAGGTCAGCCGGTCCTTGGTCTGGCTCTGGAACTGCGGATCGCGGATGAACACCGACAGCATCTGTTCGGAGCCGGTGACGATATCGTCGGCTGTCACATCCTTGGCGCGCTTGTTGCCGGTCAGCTCGGCGAAGGCGCGGATGCCCTTGACGAGCGCGGCGCGCAGGCCCGCCTCATGGGTGCCGCCATCGGGGGTGGGGATGGTGTTGCAATAATAGCTATACGACCCCTCCGACCAGAGCGGCCAGGCGACCGCCCATTCGACCAGGCCGTTATTCTCGCCGGGGAAGGTCTGTTTGCCGGTGAAGAACTGGCTGGTCGCGCATTCGCGGGCGCCGATCTGTTCCTTGAGATGATCGGCGAGCCCGCCAGGGAACTGGAAGGTCGCCTCGGCCGGAGTATCGTCGCCGATCAGCGACGGATCGCATTTCCAGCGAATCTCCACCCCGGCATAGAGATAGGCCTTGGAGCGGGCGAGACGCATCAGCCGCCCCGGCTTGAAATGCGCGCTGGTGCCGAAAATCTCCGGATCGGGCGAGAAGGAAACGCTCGTGCCGCGCCGGTTCGGTGCTGCACCGAGCTTCTCGAGCTTCGTCACCGCATGGCCGCGCTCGAAACGCTGGCGGAACAGCTCCTTGTTGCGCGCGACCTCGACGACGGTTTCGGTCGAGAGCGCATTGACCACCGAAACACCGACACCATGCAGGCCGCCCGATGTGGCATAGGCCTTGCCATCGAACTTGCCGCCTGAATGGAGCGTGGTCAGGATCACCTCCAGCGCCGACTGCTTGGGGAATTTCGGGTGCGGATCGACCGGGATGCCCCGACCATTGTCGATGACCGTCAGCCGGTTGCCGGGCTGGAGCGATACCTCGATCCGGTTGGCATGGCCGGCGACGGCTTCGTCCATCGCATTGTCGAGCACTTCGGCGGCCAGGTGGTGATAGGCGCGCTCGTCGGTGCCGCCGATATACATCCCGGGGCGGCGGCGAACGGGTTCGAGCCCCTCGAGCACCTCGATCGTCGAGGCGTCGTAATTGCCGGAGCTGGTGGACGGAGCGGAAGCGAAGAGATCGTCGTCGGACATTGTGGCCGACTATAGGGCGGGGCGGGCGGAAAAGGGAAGGGGCTCCCCCGCCGATGATGTCAGCCGCAGCGGAGGCTCAGGACGATACCGCCATCGTCGGTCTCGATATTCAGTCGATCCGGGCGGAAATCCATGGTCACGGCCTGATTCGGGCGGATGACCCGCACCGCCCTGGCGCGGGCCGCAGCACGGGCTTCTTCCGCGATCGCATCTCC
>SCUQ01000398.1 GCA_004297635.1 Rhizorhabdus sp.
TCCGGCGTTCGAGAGCCGGGCCGCCTGCCTGCAATGGATCATGCATCACCGCGCCGAAATCGCCCGCGCCGCGCCCGGCACGCCGGTCCGGGCGGTCGACCTCGCCCGCTGGATGCTGGGGCTTAGCTGAGGGCGAGAATCAGCATGACGATCTGACAAGACGTGGCGGTACTCAACCCTTGTAAAGCCCGTCGATCCTGTCGCCATAAACGGCGCGGATCGCGTGGCGGCGGTTCTTCATAGAGGGGGTCATCTGCTCATTGGCGATCGAGAAGGGCTCGTCGGCGATGACGATGCGGCGGACCTTCTCGATTACCGACAGCTCGGCATTGACCCGGTCGACCGCCGCCATCAGCGCCCGGTGGAGATCGGCATTGCCCGACAGCTTCGCCAGCACCGGCTCCAGCCCCTTTTCCTCGGCCCAGCCGGCCAGCCACTCCTGATCGGGCACGACGAGGCCGACGACATAGGGTCGCTTGTCGCCCGAGACCATCGCCTGGGCGATCTCCGGCTGCAGGGTCAGCATGCCTTCGACCTTCTGGGGGGCGATATTGTCGCCCTTGTCGTTGATGATCAGGTCCTTCTTGCGGTCGGTGATCTTGAGCCGCCCGGCCTCGTCGAGGAAGCCGACATCGCCGGTATAGAGCCAGCCGTCCCGGAGCACCCGTTCGCTTTCGGCTTCGTTGCGCCAATAGCCGTGCATGACGAGTTCGCCGCGCACCAGTATCTCGCCATCCTCGGCGATCCGCACCTCGACCCCCTTCATCGGCGGGCCGACCGTGTCGGAACGGATGCCCGCCTTCGGCCGGTTGCAGGAGATCACCGGCCCCGCCTCGGTCTGGCCATAGCCCTGCAGCAGGGTGAGGCCGAGCGCGGAGAAGAACTGTCCGATTTCGGGGTTGAGCGGCGCGCCGCCCGAGACCAGCGCCTTGCTGCGCCCGCCGAAGCGTTTCGCGACCTTCGGCTTGAGCAGCAGGTCGATCGCCAGCTTGTAGGGATAGTCGGCGAGGCGCAGCCGATCGCGGCTGCCCAGCTCGATCGCCTTGTCGAACAGCTTCTTGCCGATGCCGCCCTGCTTCTCGATCGCCTTGATCAGCCGGCCGCGGATCAGCTCGAACAGGCGGGGGACGACGACCATGATCGTCGGGCCGACCTCCTCGATATTGGCGGCGAGCTTCTCGAGGCTTTCGGCATAGTAGATCTGCCCGCCCAGCGCGATCGGCAGAAATTGGCCGCCGCTATGTTCATAGGCATGGCTGAGCGGCAGGAACGACAGGAAGACCTCCTCGCCCCAGCCGAAATCCTCGGCGATGATGTCCACGCAGCCTTCGACATTGCACAGGATCGCGCCATGATGCTGGCGCACGCCGCGCGGGGCGCCGCCGGTGCCGCTGGTGTAGATCAGGCAGGCAAGGTCCTCCCGCCGGATATCGGCGACGCTGTCCGTCGCGGCGGCGACATCGGCATCGCGGTCGCCGGCCAGCTCGGCAAAGGCCAGCGTGCGCACCCCCGTCGCGGGGAGCGCTTCCATCCCGATCAGGAATTCGCAGGTCGAGGAGCGGACGATCGCGGGGAGCAGCACCTGTGCCAGCTTCGCCGTCGAGACGATCGCGGCGCGCGCGCCGCTATTCTCCAGGATATGGGTGTGATCGCGCTCGGTATTGGTGGTGTAGGTCGGTACCGTCACGCAGCCGGCGGTCATGATCGCCAGATCGGCGATACAGAATTCGGGGCGGTTTTCGGAAACGAGGACAACCCGGTCGCCCTCCGTCAGCCCCTGCGCCTTGAGCGCGGCGGCCAGCGAGGCGACCTTGCGGGCGACCTCGGCCCAGCTCTGCGACTGCCAGCCATCCTCCTCCTTCGCCCAGAGGAAGGGCGCGTCGCCCTTCTCCGCCGCGCGGGCGAAGAACATGGTGACCAGATTCGGGAATCGCTCGAAGCTGCGCATCGTCTCTCCTGCCGTCGGCGGCGCTGGCGCCGCTCTTGGGGACTTCTATAGCGCAGAAATCCGGGATCGTACCAGTTCCTGCCGGCCCGTACCGGCAAGGGATTACAGTTGAGCGACGCCTATTCGGACGGGCGGTCCTTCTGGAAGCTCGTGACCGCCGGCTTCGTCACGCTGCCGTCCACCGCCATCGACACGCCCTCGCTGCGCGGATCGGCGGCGCCGGCCCAGCGGCCGTCCCGCCATTCGATCGCATTGGCCTTCAGCCCGAGCGGCGCGACGGAGAGCTTTTCGCCGAGCGCCGCGAGCGCGGGGAGCATCGCCTCCACCTGCGTATCCTTCTCGGCGACGCCGCCCGGTCCGGGCGCGTAGAGCAGGCCCAGCGAGATCGCGTCCTGCGCGCTCAGCTTCCAGTCGATGACGGCGATCAGCGCCTTGGCGACCTGCGCGATGATCGTCGAGCCGCCGGCCGCGCCGATCGACAGCCGCAGCCTGCCCGCCGGATCATAGACCAGCAGCGGCGCCATCGAACTGCGTGGCCGCTTGCCGCCCTCGACCCGGTTGGCGATCAGCAGGCCGTTCCGCTCGGGCACGATGTTGAAATCGGTCAGCTCATTGTTGAGGAACAGGCCGTTCATGCTCTGCCCCGATCCGAACACGCTCTCGATCGTGACGGTGGCCTGCGCGACATTGCCCCATCTGTCGACGGCGGTGAGCGAGGAGGTGCCATGTTCGGGCTGCCGGGCGGCTGGCTGCAAGGCGGGGGCACCGGCCGGGGTGCCGGCGGCGATACTGGCCATCGTCCCGTCGGCGGAGATCAGCGCCGAGCGCGCGGCGATATAGTCAGGGGCGAGCAGCCCTTCGACCGGCACCTTCACATAATCGGGATCGGCCAGCCAGGCGTCGCGATCGGCATAGGCCAGGCGGGAGCTTTCGGCGAAGAGATGCCAGGCAACCGGCGAGGCGCTGCCCAGCCCGCCCATGTCGAAGCGTTCGAGCTGCTTCAGGATCATCAGCACGATCGCCGGGCCGGAGGCGGGCGGCCCCATGCCGCAGATGCGATAGCCGCGATAGCCGCCGCAGACCGGCGTGCGTTCGATCACCTTGTAGGAGGCGAGATCGCCCATCGTCATCCGCGAGGGGTTGCGGGTGGCCCCATTGACGGTCGCGACGAGCGTCCGCGCGGGCGGGCCGACATAGAAATAATCGGGCCCATGCCGGGCGATCCTGTCGTACAGCGCGGCGAGATCGGGATTCTTCACCACCGCCCCCACCGGCTTGGCCTTGCCGTCGGCATCGTAGAGATAGGCTTTCGCCCAGTCGTTGAAGAAGCCGGTCGCGGGCATCCGGGTCAGGAAATTGTTGAAACGCGGGGTGATCGACCAGCCATCGCGGGCAAGCTTCGTCGCAGGTGCGAACAGCCGTTTCCAGCGCAGCCGGCCATGGTCTTCGTGCACCGCCTCCATCAGCCGCACCTCGCCGGGTACGCCGACGCTGCGCCCGCCCGGAATCGCCTGGCGAATCGGCAGCGGCTTGCCGTCGGCATCGTAGAACCAGCGTGGGTCCGCCGCCGCCGGGGCGGCCTCGCGTGCGTCATAGCTGCTGATCCTGCCGGTCTTCGCGTCGTGGTAGATCAGGAAGCCGCCGCCGCCGATCCCCGAATGGCCGGGTTCGACCACGCCGAGCGCCAGCATCATCGCGATGGCCGCGTCGGCGGCGGTGCCGCCCTTCCGCAGCATCTCCACCCCGGCCGCAGCGGCGCGGGGGTCGGCGGCGGAGACCATCGGCTGGGCGATCGCGCAGCTCGCGAAGAAGAACAGGGCGATCGCGGTAAGGGTGCGGTGCAGCATGGCGGCAGCTTATTGGTTTGAAAGGCCGCGACAACCCCCAATAGGGAAGGGCGACCGGGAAGGGGCGATCAGCCTCGCCCCACCGCATCCCCGATGGCTGCGAAACCATCGCGGTCGAGCAGCCTGACCAGTTCCCTGTTGATCCGCCGCGCGAGCCCCGGCCCGGCATAGACCAGCGCCGAATAGAGCTGAACGAGGCTCGCCCCCGCGCGGATGCGGGCATAGGCATCTTCGGCGGTGGCGATGCCGCCCGCCGCGATCAGCGGGATCGCGCCGCCCGTCGCCTTGCGGAAGTCGATCAGGCGCTGCTGGGCGAGGTCGCGCAGCGGCGCACCCGACAGGCCGCCCGTCTCGCCCGCCAGCCCGGACCGCAGCGGCGGGCGCGAAATGGTGGTGTTCGACACGATCAGTCCGTCGAGCCGATAGTCCCCGCTGAGCTCGGCGATGTCGTCGATATCGGCGGGTTCGAGGTCGGGCGCGACCTTCAGGAAAACCGGCGGCCGGGAGCCGCCCGTTGCGGCGGCATCCCGCGCCTCCATCACGGCCGCGAGCAATTCGGTCAGCGCACCGCGATCCTGCAGGGCACGCAGCCCCGGCGTGTTGGGCGAGGAGATGTTGACGGTCAGGTAGCGGGCGACCCCGGCCATCACCCGCACGCCATTGGCGTAATCGGCGATGCGGTCGACCGCGTCCTTGTTGGCGCCGATATTGACCCCGACGATGCCGGGCCGGTCGTTGCGCCGCAGCAGCCGTTCGAGCGCCGCCGCCTGGCCGCCATTGTTGAAGCCCATGCGGTTGATCACTGCCCGGTCCTCGACCAGCCGGAACAGGCGCGGACGCGGATTGCCCGCCTGGGGGAAGGGGGTGAGCGTCCCCACCTCGGCAAAACCGAAGCCGAGCGACAGGATCGCATCGGGCACCTGCGCATCCTTGTCGAACCCCGCGGCGAGTCCGACCGGATTGGGGAAGCGCAGCCCCGCCACCTCGCTGGCGAGACGCGGGTCCGAAGCCGGGGCGCCGCGGCCGGGCTTGAGCCGCAGCGCGCGGATCGTCGCGCGGTGGGCGCGTTCGGCCTCGATGGTGAACAGCAGCGGGCGAAGGGCGGCATAGAGCGACATGCGAAGGCGCTTAGCGCGGCATGATCGGTCCGTCATGCTGAACTTGTTTCGGCCACCGCGTCGCACGGACCGGCGCGGGCAGCGCGGTGCCGGCCCGGATTTCTCAAACGGCGGATGGGCGGGAATATCGTTCGTCTCCGCCCGTATATGGCATGCGCACCTCCGCAAGGGATGCGCATACCCCAATGCCGGCGCGCCCAAGACCCCTGACGCGCCGGACCCCCGGGCCGTCTCCTCCAACCCCCAAAGCGAGGGGACGGCCCAAGCCTTTCCGCCGGCTTTCTGGGACCTCCGCCCTTGACCTTGGACGCCGGTACGCCCATCTGCCCAATCGGATCGAATCAGTCCGATTGAAAGCGATGTCAGCGATGCGCCTGTCCAGCCTTGCCGATTATGCGGTCGTGATGCTCTCCGCCGCCGCGCGTCATGCGCCGGCCGAGCGCCTGACGGCGACGCTGCTCGCCGGGGAGACCGGCGTGCCGTTGCCCACCGCGCAGAAACTGATGGGGCGGCTGACGCAGGCCGGGCTGCTGGTGTCGGCGCGCGGCACTGGTGGCGGGGTGCAGCTGGCGCGCGACCCGGGTTCGATCAGCCTCGCCGACATCGTCGAGGCCGTCGAGGGGCCGATCGCCATGACCGCCTGCTTCGACGACCATCGCCATGATTGCGGGCTCGAGACCTCGTGCCGGGTCAAGCCGCATTGGGGCGTGGTCAACAGCACGATCCGCGGCGCGCTGGGCGGGGTCAGTCTTGCCATGCTGTCGGGCGCCGCTACGGGAGTCCCCGCATGACCGATACCCGCACCGAAAAGAACCGTGCCGCGCATGAAGCCGCCGACAAGGCGTCCAATTACGAATGGGGCTTCAGCAGCGACATCGAGCAGGATTTCGCGCCGAAGGGCCTGAGCGAAGATACCGTCCGCTTCATCTCGGCGAAGAAGAACGAGCCCGCATGGATGCTCGAATGGCGGCTGAAGGCCTATCGCCACTGGCTGACCATGACGCCGCCCGACTGGGCCAAGCTCAACGTGCCGCCGATCGATTATCAGGACGCCTATTATTACGCCGAGCCCAAGGCGAAGAAGGAGCTGGGCTCGCTCGACGAGGTCGATCCCGAAATCCTGCGCGTTTATGAGAAGCTCGGCATCCCGATCGAGGAGCAGAAGGTGCTCGCCGGGGTCGAAGGCGCGCGCAAGGTCGCGGTCGATGCGGTGTTCGACAGCGTCTCGGTGGCGACCACCTTCCGCGCGGAGCTGGAGAAGGCGGGGGTCATCTTCCGCTCGATCAGCGAGGCGATCCGCGAATATCCCGAGCATGTGAAGAAGTGGCTCGGCAAGGTCGTGCCGATGCACGACAATTATTTCGCGACGCTCAACTGCGCGGTCTTCTCCGACGGCACCTTCGTCTACATCCCCGAAGGCGTGCGCTGTCCGATGGAGCTGAGCACCTATTTCCGCATCAATGCCGAGAATACCGGCCAGTTCGAGCGCACCCTGATCGTCGCCGACAAGGGCAGCCACGTCTCCTATCTGGAGGGCTGCACCGCGCCGATGCGCGATGAGAACCAGCTGCACGCCGCCGTGGTCGAACTGGTCGCGCTCGACGATGCCGAGATCAAATATTCGACCGTCCAGAACTGGTATCCCGGCGATGCCGAGGGCAAGGGTGGCATCTATAATTTCGTCACCAAGCGCGCTCTGTGCCAGGGCAAGAACTCGAAAGTCAGCTGGACCCAGGTCGAGACCGGCAGCGCCATCACCTGGAAATATCCCAGCTGCGTGCTGGCGGGCGAGAACAGCGTCGGCGAATTCTATTCGGTCGCGGTGACCAACAACCGCCAGCAGGCCGATACCGGCACCAAGATGATCCATCTCGGCAAGAACAGCCGATCGACCATCGTCTCGAAGGGCATTTCGGCCGGCCGCAGCGACAATACCTATCGTGGCCTCGTCCGTGTCGGCCCCACCGCCGAAAATGCCCGCAACCACACCCAGTGCGACAGCCTGCTGCTCGGATCGCAGTGCGGCGCGCATACCGTGCCCTATATCGAGGTGAAGAACCCGTCGGCACAGATCGAGCATGAGGCGACCACCTCGAAGATCAGCGACGACCAGCTGTTCTACGCGATGTCGCGCGGGCTCGATCAGGAGGCCTCGGTGGCGCTGATCGTCAACGGCTTCGCCAAGGAAGTGCTCCAGCAGCTGCCGATGGAGTTCGCCGTCGAGGCGCAGAAGCTGCTGGGGATCAGCCTCGAAGGCTCGGTCGGATGACCGCCGCGCTGCTCCTGCTGGCGGCCGCGACGACGCCCGATCTCGCCTTCGATGCCTATGCGAAATGCGCGTCGTCGGCGGCGGCGGCCTATAAGGGGCCGAGCGACTCGCTGGAGGCGGTGGCGGGCCGTGTCGACACCACATGTGCGGCCGAGCGGACCGCGCTGCTGGAGATCGCGCCCGACAAGCGCCAGGCCGCCGAATGGGTGCGCCAGACCGGGATATTGGCGGTGAGCCAGCATGTCCCCGGCCTGCCCTCGGTCGGGAGCGAGGCGGCGGGCGAGCAGACCGCGGCGGCATCAACCCAGCCGGCCGCCTCGCGCTATCCGAAGCTCGAGGCCTATCAGTCGTGCACCGACGAGCGCGCCGCGAAGATCGTCGCCGAACTGCCCTATGCCGCCACCCAGGCGATCGTGACCGAGGCGGTGGCCGATTGCGAGAAGCCGCTGAAGGAAGCCGCCGCCGAAGCGGTCGCCGATATGAAGCAGCCGAGCCTGCTGAAGCAGGTGCTGATGGACTTCCGCCGGCGGGCGACCAGCGACCTGACCCAGAAGATCAGCGCCCAGCGTACCGGCGGGAGGGCGGCGGAATGATCGACATTGCCGTTCGAGACGAACCG
>SCUQ01000399.1 GCA_004297635.1 Rhizorhabdus sp.
GTCGGCCCGACTTCACCGCACAACTGGGCGCGCCGGGCGCAGCTCCAGCTCGATGCGGGCGATCTGGCCGGTGCGCGGGCCTCGCTGGAAGCGTCGCTGCTGATGGGGCGGTTCGTCCCGGGGCTTACCGTACCACGCCTCCGGATCATCCTGCACCTGCTCCAGCTGAAGCCGGACGGCGACCTCGATGGCTATTTCGTCGATCAGGTTCGCATCGCTGCCCGGAACGAGCCAAACAAGCTGGCGGTCTTTGCCGATGGCGGCGCTGCCGAAGGCCGAACCCAGAAGATCCTTCTATCGGAATTCCGGCTCTATGACGCCTATATCAGAGCGCTGATCGCAAAGCGCGCGATGGACAAGCAGGCGCGCTGAGCCATGGCAGCCTCCATCCAATCCGCCCCATCGTCGCCCCGGCGCATCGCACCGATATGGTGGGGCGTGCTCCTTCTTCTTGCGCTGGCGCCCATCCCGTTCGGCAGCAATCGCCCCTGGGCGTGGAGCCTGCTGAGCCTGTCGACCGCAATGTTGCTGGCGGCGTGGGCGATTGCGGTGGTTCGGGGAAGCCGAACGCTCGTCTGGCGAAAGGCGCTCACGGTGCCCGTCGTCATCGCCTTCGCGATCATGGGCTGGGTGATCGTCTCGATCCTGCCGGAAACGGCGGGCAGCGCGCCGATCTGGGATTTCGCTTCGGAACAGCTGGGCAGGCCGCTGACGCGCCGTATCTCGATCTCGGTCGACGGATCGCTGGTCGCGCTGATGCGGCTGGCCGGCTATATCGCGATCTTCTGGCTCAGCGTGCAATATTGCCGCAACCCACGCCGGGCCGAGCATCTCCTTATCCTGCTGAGCTGGAGCGGGCTGGCCTTCGCCCTATATGGACTGATCAATTTCTATTCGGGCAACACCCACCTGCTCTGGTTCGAACGCTGGGCGGGATATGAGGATGTCACCGCGACCTTCGTGAACCGCAATCATTATGCGACCTTCGCCGGTCTGCAGCTCGTCAGCGCGCTGGGCCTCGGCATATCCTCGTTCCGCGCGGCCTGGCGCGTTTCGGATGCCAGTCAGGCGCGGGCGGGGCGGATCGCCGAAAGCCTCAGTGGCCGTCCGATCGTCTATCTCCTGATCGCCGTGGTGATCGCCACGGCCTGGCTGCAGAGCCATTCGCGGATGGGCGTCGTCGCCGTCGGGATCGGCATCATCGGTCTGCTCGTCCTGTCGTCGGCCACGGGGCTGGTGCGCCGCAGCTGGTGGCTGCTTGCCGTGATCGCGGCCATCGGTTCCTTCCTGGTCATCGTGTCGGGGCAGGGCGTGCTGCAGCGCTTCAGCCATGACGATACCGATCGTTTTGCGATCTATTCGATCGTCACCGATCAGATCAGCGCCGCGCCCTTTACCGGCACCGGCTATGGCACCTTCGCGGAGGCGTTCCTGCTGTATCGCGACGTCCGCCTTCCGTCCGCATCGACCTATACGGCCGCGCATAACAGCTACCTCGAGCTTGCGGCGGAACTGGGCCTGCCCGCCGCGACGCTCGCGGTGTTCGGTATCCTGTGGTGCGTGGGGCTGTGCCTGATCGGGGCCTTCCGGCGCCGCCGGGATGCGATCTTCCCCATCGTCGCCGTGGCGGCATCGCTGATCGTCGGCGTCCACGCCTTCTTCGATTTCAGCGTTCAAATACCTGCCATCGCGATCAGCTTCGCAGCGCTGCTCGGCTGCGGCGTGGCGCAGAGCTGGCAGAGCGAAGCGGGCGGGGACGTGAACCGGGCGGGGTCTGCCGCGCGATCATGACAAACCCTGTCAGGAGGCTGCTGGACGGCACGCTGACACGAGGCGCGACCTTCTCCCTGCTCCAGTCGGCCACCGGCATCATCGCCTATTTCCTGGCCATGCGCCTGCTGATCGCGACGCAGGGAACGATTGCGGTGGGGCTCTGGTCGCTGACCGTAGGCACCGTCGCCATCATCCGGCTGGTCGATGTGTCGGGCGGGGCCGGGCTCGCCCGCCTCGTGTCCAGGCTCCAGGACGATGACGACGCGAAAACCTATGTCGTCGATACGGTCACATTCTTCATCTTCGTCTTCCATCTCGTGCTCATGCTGGTCGCCATCCTGCCGCTGGAATGGGCGATCGCCGGGATGGTGCCGGCTGGGCAGGTCGCGCTGGCGCAGGAACTGATCGCCTGGGCGGCCGTCATCCTGATCCTCACCGTGGTGGGTGGGGCACAGGCCAATGCGATCGACGGGCTCCACAAGGTCGACGTCAGGTCGATCATCCTGCTGGTCGGATCGCTGATCTTCGGTGGCGTATCCTTGTTCGCCATTCCCCGCTGGGGCGTGCGCGGCATCGCCATGGCGCAGCTGGCGCAGACGATCGCGGTGCTGGTCGGGACAAGGGGCGTCCTGGTCTCGCAGCTGCCGGGCCTCCGCGCCTGGCCGCGCCGGCTGTCGGCAGCGGTGCTGCGCGATGCGCTACCCTATGGCGCGAAGATGCAGGCGTCATCGGTGCCGCTGCTGATCTACGAGCCGTTGGCGCGGGTGATCATCAACTATCTGGCGGGCCTGCACGCGCTGGCCACCTACGATCTGGCCTATAAGCTGTGCGTCTATACCCGCAATTTCATCCAGGCCGCTGCCCAGCCGCTCATTCCCGCGCTGTCGCGGCTTGTGGTGGAAGATCACGATGCCGCCCGCCGCCTCTTCTACCGCAGCTTCCGGATATTCCTGATCGCCGGGATCGTGATCTTCGCCGGCGTGGCGGTGGCATCACCGCTGGCAAGCTACCTTCTGCTCGGGCAGATTTCGGTCGATTTCATCATCGCGACGGTGGCGATGGCGGTGGCCAGCACGGTCGGCACTGCGGCTTTCGTGCCCTCGGTGCTCGGGCAGGCGACCGGACATCTGAAGTGGAACATCGCCGGCCAATGGTCGATCGCCCTGCTGACCGTGACGCTGGTCCCCGCTGTCGGCCTGGTGATCGGCACGGACTGGGCGATCGTCGGCACCGCGCTGGCGGTCGGATTGGGATATAGTCTGATCATCATCGGGAATCTGGGCTACTTCCATCCCCGTCGACACGGAACAGAAGGCGGTGTTGGGACGTCGTAGCGGCACGGGTGGGGCGTTCGTTGCTTGGAGAAAGCCCGTGCAGTTCAAGATCATCATCGCGACGGCCAGCGTCGCCCTTTCGCTTGCTAGCCTCGCCCAGCCTGCTCATGCCCGAAACCGCGCCAGCGGTCCCGTCAGCAGCGATGCCCGGATCGAGGCGATGATGCGCACCATGGATCGTTTTCAGGCACGACAGAACCAGATCGAGCGGTCCAGCGCTTATGCCGAGCGCCAACGGCTACGCGGCGAGGCATATGCCGCACGTTCGACCCGCGATCCCCGGCGCTGACAGGGACGGGCACGAAAAAAGGGCCGGGTTCGATCGAACCCGGCCCTTTTTATAATCAGGCTTTCGCCGACGTTCAGACGCGGTTGATAGCGCCCTTTACCTCGCCCTTGGCCTTTTGCAGATCGCCCTTGGCTTCCTGCGCATCGCCTTCGGCGCGGATATCGGGGCGGTCGAGAGCATCGCCAACGGCGCGCTTCGTCTTGCCGGCAGCTTCATTGGCATAGCCCTTGGCCTTGTCGATCATCTCACCCATCGGGAATCTCCTTCTCTAAAGCTTGCCATCCTAACGCGCGGCGATGCCTAAATGTTCCAATAAGTAATTGATTCTACAACGAAACGATTCAGGCGGGGAGCGTCGCTTCGGCGAAGAACAGCGCCTGCGCTATCGCCGCCTTCACGGTCGACCGCTGGAACGGTTTGGTGATCAGAAAGGCGGGTTCGGGCCGCTCCCCCGTCAACAGCCGTTCGGGGAAGGCGGTTATGAAAATGACCGGGACCGTGACGTTGGCCAGGATTTCCTGCACCGCCTCGATCCCGCAGCTGTCGTCGGCAAGATGGATATCGGCCAGCACCAGTCCCGGCCGCCGTGCCCGTACGCTGGCAACGGCTTCGGCGTGCGTTACCGCTATGTCGGTCACATCATGGCCCAGATCGCGGACGAGCGTCTCCAGGTCGATGGCGATCATCGGTTCATCTTCGATGATCAGCACATCGGTGCAGGCCAAACGCTCGATTTCAGCCACGGCCTCCGCCGCCAGAGCTTCAACATCGCCCCGCTCGCAGCCCATCAGCCAGGCGGCATCTTCGGCCGCGAAGCCCTCCATCGCGGTGAGCAGCAGCGCCTGTCGGGAGCGCGGCGTGATCTGGGCCAGATGGTGGGGGTGGCCGGCCGCTCCGTCGCGCTCCAGCTCTTCCTCCCAATGATCGATCAGCGCGGCGTACAGGCCGAGCCGGGGATCGATCTGGCTGGGAAAATCCTGTGGGGCGGCGACGATCGCTTCCAATGTCCGCCGGACGAAGTCGTCGCCCTGACGTTGGGATCCGGTCAAGGCCCGGGCATAACGGCGTAGAAATGGTACATGAGGAGCAAGCTCCTGGCCTAGTGACACGCTGCGCACCTCATATGTGGCGGGGGGGCAAGACGCCGCAGCGATCGCTGCGGCGCCGATATGGTCGTCAGTTGCCGCCACCCGGCGAACGCGCTCGCGCACCCGCCTTGGCGTTGGCCCGTCCGCTGGCCGAAACCGTGCCCTCGCTGGCCGGGCGAGTCTTGCGTGTGGCGCGTTTGACGTCATTGACGCCGCTGTCGACCGCGCGGTCCGCATCCGCTTGCACGCGACCGGCTGCGCGCTGAGCGGCGGCGGTGCCCGGTGTCTGGGTCGAGGGGCTCGTGTCGAGGGACATGCCGGTTGCGGCGGCCGCACGGCTCACCGGCGCCTGGCTGGTGCCACCGGCCGTGCCCCCGGCGCCGAGCGTGGTCCGGCTGCTGCCCGCAGCGGTATCGATGCTGCTGCCGGCGCCCAGCGCGCCGCTGCCGCCCAGGCTCGTTCCGGCACCACCGATCGATCCGCCGACCGCACTGCCGACGCCGCCGCCTACGCCCGCGCCCAGCTGGGCGGAGGCGGGCAGGGCGATGACGCCAAGAGCCAGGGCTGCACTGCCCAGAATGATAGTTCTCATGTCATGATCCTCCAAGATCGCGGGCACGTCCGCCCATCGGCAAGCGAACGCCCGGCTGCCGATATCGATCCGGATCAGGCGGCGACCGAGGAGGTCTCCTGCGGATAGACGCCCGAGAGCACCTGATCGAAATGGTCGCGGATGCGATCGTTGCAGTCGCACGCGATGGCATGCAGCTGATCGACATCCTGAATGACGATCCTGCGACGGCGCGATCCCAATATGCCCTTGATTCCCAGCTGGCGCAGCGACCGGTTGATGAAGCTGCGGCCTACGCCCAGCATCTCGCCGAGCTGCTCCTGCGTGATCATGATCTCGTCACTGCCGATCCGGTCGCGCGTGGCGAGCAGCCAGCGGGAAAGGCGCTGGGCGATCGTGTGCGATGCGTTGCACGCCGCGGACTGGAACAGCTGGGCCACCAAGCAGTCGGCATAGCGCGACAGCCAGCGGGAAATGGTCGGCGATTGATCCTTCGCCTGGGCAAGTGCCGCCAGCGGTATGCGCAGGAACTGCCCGCCGAACTGGACGTGGGCGCGGGCATAGGCCGGCAGCCGCCCGTTCGAAACGAGGCCACCCACGGCACCCTCGCTGCCGATCAGGGCCGCGTCGACAAGGTGGTTGGCGTCGGCAGCCACCACGAATGACGCGGCGGCGGCATCCAGCGGAAACCAGGCGAAGCGGACATCGTTGCCGGCCTCCTGCAGAATCTTGCCGGGTGCACAATCGTGCAGCGTGAAGGAAGGGAGCAGCAAATCCAGGTCGTCGCGCTTCAATGCGGCAAGCAGGCGGCTCTGAACGGCGGTTTCACGGTCGATCATATTCAACTCCACTGATCGACTAGGAAACGTTGCACCTCCGTACTTGTTCACTCGAATACACTCTGCCCCCGAAATTTTTCGGGCAGCGAAACGAAAATCCTGTCTTTGCTATCGCTTATCGGTTGATGCGATTGGCTGCCGCGATGGGATAGCCATGATCGGGCAGGCGATCTGGCAGCTCCGCTTCCTGTGCGGCGGCAATTGCGGCCAGGATCGCGCGGCGGTCGAACGGTTTTGCGACCCGGGCCACGGCAATGTCGGCGGCCGCGCCGATCTGCTCGGGATTGGCGGTGACGAAGATGACGCGGGCGCCGTGGCGGCGGAAGATCTCGGCGGCAATGCGCGGGCCGGTCTGCCCATCGCGCAGGTTGACGTCGACCAGCGCCATCGAACATCCCGGCGCCAGGTCGAGCGCGGATTCCATATCGGGGGCAATCCCCAGGACGTCATGTCCCGCCGATTCAAGGATATGCTCAAGGTCGAGGGCGACGAGCATCTCGTCCTCGACGACCAGAATATGTTCCATCACGCTACCGCTCCAACCCCCATCGCCGCCCAGAACGCGGGGCTGGGGTTCAGGTTCCGCAAAGCTTTGCGAAGCCGGGTTCGGGCTAGGCTTTGTGGGGCCCTCTCCGTCGTGACGCCGGATCAGGCGGCCTGTTTCGGCCCCGGATCGGACTGCTCGCCCAGTAGGTTCGCCCGCTCCCGCTGCACCAGCGCTGACAGCCACGCGACGAACAGCGCGTTGCGGGGCAGATGCCGGCTGTCCTGATGGGTGACGAGCCAGAAGGAGCGGGTGATGACGATGTCCGGCAATACCGGGATCAGCGCCGGTTCGCGATCGCCGATAAAACAGGGCAGCACGCCGATCCCGGCGCCCGCCACGATCAGCCGGAACTGCGTGTTGATCGACGAACAGCGCAGCTGCGCCGCGATGCCGGGGTGAACCTCGTCCAGATAGTTCAGCTCGGGGGAATAGAGCAGATCCGGGATATAGCCGACCATCGTCTGCATCGGCAGGTCGGCGCTGCTGGCGATGGGGCCTCTGGCGGTGAGATAGGTGGGAGCGGCGTAGAGCCGCAGCCGATAGTCGGTCAGCTTCTTGGTGATCAGCGGCCCGCGCTGGGGCCGCGCCAGCAGGATCGCCACGTCGGCCTCGCGCCGCGACGGATCGAGGAAGCCGGTATTGGCGGCAAGGTCGATCGCGAGATGGCGGTGCGCAGCGGCGAAGTCGCCCAGATGCGAGGCGATCAGCCAGGTTCCGAAACCCTCGGATGCGCTGACCCGCAGGCGGCCCCGGATCTCCTCACCGTCCGTCAGGTCGCCGCCGCCGACGATCGCGGCGGTTTCGCGCTCGATCGTCTCGACACGGACCATCAGCCGCCGGCCCGCCTCGGTCAGGACATGGCCATCGCGGCCCTGCACGAACAGCGTCTGGCCGCCCAGCTCGCGTTCCAGCCTGCGGATGCGCCGCCCCACCGTCGTCGCGTCGACCCCCAACTGGCGCGCGGCGGCGGCGAGCAGACCGGTTCGCGCCAGCGACAGGAAAAATTGAAGGTCATCCCAGCGCATGGCCTGCATTTATGCAGGTCCGGGCTGCACGGCAAGGTCTTGCAAGCCGCGCGCGGCGGGCCGATGGACGGTTCAGCATCAGAGGCCAGCATTCAGGAGAGTAGATCCCATGGCGACCCAGCTGCGCGAAATCCCCCATTTCTTCGCCGATGGCTCGTCCAGCCCGGCCGATCGCTACAGCGACGTGTTCGATCCGAACAATGGCGGCGTGCAGGCGCGCGTCGGCCTGGGCGGTGCCGCCGAACTGGAAAAGGCTATGGGTCTCGCCCGGCAGGCACAGCCCGCCTGGGCCGCGACCAATCCGCAGCGCCGCGCCCGCGTCATGTTCCGCCTCAAGGAACTGATCGAGCAGAACATGGACTCGCTCGCCGAACTGCTCTCCTCCGAGCATGGCAAGGTGATCGCCGATTCGAAGGGCGATATCCAGCGCGGGCTCGAGGTGATCGAGTTCGCCTGCGGCATCCCGCATGCGCTGAAGGGCGAATATACCGTGGGCGCCGGCCCAGGCATCGATGTCTATTCGATGCGCCAGCCGCTCGGCATCGTTGCGGGCATCACGCCGTTCAACTTCCCGGCCATGATCCCGATGTGGATGTTCGGCATCGCGATCGCAGTGGGCAACGCCTTCATCCTCAAGCCATCGGAGCGCGATCCGTCGGTGCCGGTGCGCCTGGCCGAACTGATGAAGGAGGCCGGCCTTCCGGACGGCATCCTTCAGGTCGTTCATGGCGACAAGGTCATGGTCGATGCCATCCTCGACCATCCCGGCATCGCGGCGGTCAGCTTTGTCGGCTCTTCCGATATCGCGCACTATGTCTATCAGCGCGGCGTCGCCGCCGGTAAGCGCGTGCAGGCGATGGGCGGCGCCAAGAACCATGGCATCATCATGCCCGATGCCGATCTCGATCAGGCCGTCGATGACATCTGCGGTGCGGCCTTCGGTTCGGCGGGCGAGCGCTGCATGGCGCTCCCGGTGGTCGTGCCGGTCGGCGAGGATACCGCCGATCGCCTCCGGGCGAAGCTGATCCCGGCGATCGAGGCGCTGCGGGTCGGCGTGTCGACC
>SCUQ01000400.1 GCA_004297635.1 Rhizorhabdus sp.
CTGTCGGCGGTGTTCCTGCCGATGGCGTTCTTCGGCGGATCGACCGGCGTGATATTCCGCCAGTTCTCGATCACCATCGTCGCGTCCATGGCATTGTCGGTGGCGGTCGCGCTGATCCTCACGCCCGCTTTGTGCGCCACGATCCTGCGCCCGCAGCGCGGGCATCAGGAGCGCAAGGGTCTGTTCGGCTGGTTCAACCGCACCTTCGAGCGCGGTGTCACCCGCTATGATCAGGGCCTCCAGTCGGTCGAGCGCCGCTGGGGACGGACGCTGCTGCTCTACGCGGGAATCCTCATCGTGCTGACGATCGTCTTCCTGCGCCTGCCGGGCGGGTTTCTGCCCGACGAGGACCAGGGATCGATGATCGCCAGCGTGACCCTGCCCGCGGGCAGCACGATCGAAGAGACCAATGCCACGATGCAACGCATCGAGAAGTATTTTCGGGTCGACGAAAAGGCCAATATCAGCGGGATATTCACGGTCAGTGGCTTTGGCTTCGGCGGGCAGGGCCAGAATGTCGGCGTCGCCTTCGTCAAGCTGGCCGATTGGGAGAAGCGCAGCGACAAGGAGGCGAGGGTCGCGGCGATCGCCCAGCGCGCCAATGGTGCCTTCAGCCAGATCCGGGCCGGTATGATCTTCGCCTTCGTGCCGCCCGCCGTCCAGGAGCTGGGCAACGCGACCGGCTTCGATTTCGAGCTGAAGGACGCCGGCGGCATCGGCCATGACGCTCTGCTCGCCGCCCGCAACCAGCTGCTCGGCATGGCGATGGCGGACAAGCGGTTGACGCAGGTCCGCCCCAACGGACTGGAGGACACGCCGCAGCTTGCGCTGAAGGTCGATCAGCAGGCGGCTGGCGCGCTCGGCATTGCCCAGGCCGACATCAATGATGCGGTGACCACCACCCTTGGCGGCTCCTATATCAACGATTTCATCGATCGCGGCCGGGTGAAGCGGGTCTTCGTCCAGGCCGACGCGCCCTTCCGCGCGACGCCGGAAGCGCTGGGGAACGTCCATGTTCGCGGCTCGACCGGGACGATGACGCCGCTGTCGTCGTTCGCACGTACCGAATGGGGCTTCGGTCCGTCGCGATTGGAACGCTATAACGGCGTGCCCGCCTTCGAAATCCAGGGTTCACCCGCCCCCGGGCTCAGCACCGGCGCGGCGATGGACGCGATGGAAGAGCATGCGGCGAAGCTGCCCGCCGGCGCTGCCTTCGAATGGACCGGCATTTCCTATGAGGAGAAGCTGTCGGCCGGCCAGGCGCCGGCACTGTACGGACTGTCGCTGCTGATCGTCTTCCTGTGCCTTGCCGCGCTCTACGAAAGCTGGTCGGTGCCGCTCGCGGTTCTGCTGGTGGTACCGCTCGGCGTGTTCGGCGCGGTGCTGGCGGCCTGGCTGGTCGGGCTCAACAACGATATCTACCTGCAGGTCGGCCTGATCACGACGATCGGCATCTCGGCCAAGAACGCCATCCTGATCGTCGAGTTCGCCGAGGAGAAGATGCGCGAGGGCCTGTCCGCCGGCGAGGCGTCGATCGAGGCGGCCCGGCTGCGGCTGCGGCCGATCCTGATGACCTCGCTCGCGTTCATGTTCGGCGTGCTGCCGCTCGCGCTCGCAAGCGGCGCCGGTGCCGGCGGTCAGCGCGCGATCGGCTGGGCGGTGGTCGGCGGCATGTTGTCCGCAACCATGCTCGCGATCTTCTTCGTGCCGCTGTTCTTCACCATCGTGAAGCGGCTGTTCCGGCAGGACCAGGCGACAAAGCCGGAAACGGCCGCAGCGACCGGCGGCAGCCCGGCGGAGGCATGACCATGAAGCGTAGTGCGTTCCTCGCCATCTCCGCCGGGCTGCTGCTGGCCGGCTGCGATCTCGCCCCCAAATATATCCGGCCCGGGCTGCCGGTACCCGCGACGACACCGGCCAATCCGCCGGTAGCGGCCGGCATCCGGCCGGCGATCGTTCCGGCGGACACCGCCTGGCGCGACTTCTTCGTCGAGGATCGGCTGCGCGACCTGCTTGCGCTGGCGATCGAGAATAATCGCGACCTGCAGCTGGCGGTCGCCAATGTCGGCCAGGCGCGTGCGCTGTACCGCGTCCAGCGCGCCGACCTGCTCCCCACCGTCGCTGCGTCGGGCGGCGCCACCTATCAGAAGAACCCGATCGGCGCGGTGGGCGGTGTCGGTGCGGGTGCCGCCGCCGGCAGCGGACGATTCGACATCTATTCCGCCTCGGTCGGCATATCCTCCTGGGAGATCGACCTGTTTGGCCGGGTGCGCAACCTGACCAAGGCGGCCCGGGAGCAATATTTCGCCAGCGAGGAGAATCGCAACGCCGCCCAGACCGCTTTGATCGCCGAGACCGCCAGCGCCTGGCTGACGATGGCGGCGGACCAGGAGCGGCTGCGAATCGCCCGCGACCTCGAGCAGGCCTTCGGCAAGACCCTGGAGCTGACCCGGGCGCGCTTCCGCTCCGGCATCGCATCCGAGCTGGAGGTCCGACAGGCGCAGACCAGCCACGACCAGGCTCGCTCGGACATTGCCGCCGCGACCACGCTCGTCGCGCAGGATCAGAATGCGCTCAACCTGCTTGCCGGCACCACCGTACCCGCCGCACTGCTGCCCGACAGCCTGGGCGAGCGCGATGCCACGCTCGATTCCCTGCCGGCCGAGCTGCCGTCGGATGTGCTGCTGCGCCGGCCTGACATCGCCGCCGCCGAACATCAGCTGCGCGCCGGCAATGCCAATATCGGCGCGGCGCGCGCGGCCTTCTTCCCGCGCATCTCGCTGACCGCCGCGCTTGGCACCACGAGCATCGGCCTTTCGAACCTGTTCGCCTCGGGCAGCGACTTCTGGTCGGTCGCGCCATCGGCGTCGCTGCCGATCTTCGATTTCGGGCGCAATTCCGGCAATGTCGCTTATGCGCGGGCCAGCTATCAGGCGTTGGTCGCGCAATATGAGAAGGCCGTCCAGCAGGCTTTCCGCGAGGTGGCCGATGCCCTTGCCCGTCGCGCGACGATCGGCGAACAGCTGGGCGCGCAACGCTCGCTGGCCGAGGGCGCACGAGCCGGATACCGGCTGTCCAACGCACGCTTCCGCGCCGGGATCGATCCGTTCCTGACCACGCTCGATGCGCAGCGCACGCTCTATTCGGCCGAACAGGGGCTGGTGACAACGCGCCTGCAGCGTGGATTGAATGCTGTCGAACTGTATCGCGCCCTGGGCGGCGGGCTGCGCTGATCGGGCACTGATAGCCGGGCGGCTAGAGCAATATGCTCGTCACCACCCAGATGAAACCGGCCACGCACAGGATCATGCACGCGCGGTCGCAGATATTGTCCACCCGATCCATCATCGGACTCTCCCCACCCGGTCATTGCCAGGCACGGGCATAGTAATCTGATTCGTGTCGCGCGGTAATCGGTAATCGTCGTTGCACTGCAATGTACCGCCGCCGTTGTGATCGGCGTAGTAGCTCCTTAAGAGAATGCCATGTCGCATATGATCCAGCTCGATCCGATCGCCGCGCTGATGCTCGCGATCATCGTCGCGCTGTGGGTCGCCGCGGCGGTCGCCTCGATCATCATGGGGCTGCGGCGCGATGCCGTCGCCAAGGCCCGTGCCCGCGATATCGAACGGCAGGGGGCCTTGCTCGCCACCGCCCCGGCGGTGCCGTTCCGGATCGGGCAGGACGGGCGGATCGGCGCGGATCCAAGGCTGGGCCATTGGCTGGGGCTGGAGACGACGCCCACCAGCATCGACGAGATGGCCGGGCAGGGGGCCGGCGGCATCTCGGTGGTCGATGCGGAGGGGCTGGCCGCCGACGTTTCCGCCGCATTCCAGGCCGGCCGGCCGTTCGAACGGGTGCTGCACCTCGCCGGAACCGATCGGGTGCTGCTTGCGCGCGGGCGCCCGGCGCCGCCGGTGATCGGCGATGGCGTCATCGTCTGGCTGTTCGACAATAGCGAGGCCGAGCGTACCATCACCCGCCTGTCTGCCGAGAGCCAGGCGATCAGCGACGCGCTGGACAGCTGCCTGGCGCTGATCGAAGCGGCGCCCTTCCCGATGTGGCACCGTGGACCCGATCTGAAGCTGGCCCTGGTCAACTCCGCCTATGTTCGCGCGGTCGAAGGCGAAAGCGCCGAGGATGTCGTCCTCGGCGGGGTCGAGCTGATCGACGCGGCGGAGGGCCGCGCGCCGCGCGCCACCGCGCTCGCCGCGCGCGACACCGGCCGGATCAAGACCCATGTCATCCCGGTCACGCTGGGCGGCCAGCGCCGCACCATGCGGATCACCGATGTGCCGATGGGCGAGCATGGCGTCGCGGGCTATGCGTTCGATATCCAGGATCTCGAACAGACCCGGGGCGAGCTGGGCCGTTTCCAGGAAGCGCAGCGCGAGCTGTTCGACCGGCTGTCGGCGGGCGTCGCCCAGTTCGCACCCGATCGCAGCCTCATCTTCTTCAACCAGCCCTTTCTGCAATTCTTTGCGCTCGCTCCCGAATGGCTGGCCGACCACCCTGAATTCGACCGGGTGCTGGAACGGA
>SCUQ01000401.1 GCA_004297635.1 Rhizorhabdus sp.
CTTCAGCACATGGGCGATGTCGGCACCCGGTTCGAATTCGAATGCTACGACATCGGCCATCTCTACAATCTCGCCCATTTCGTTGAGCGCGGGCTGATCAAGCCGCCGTTCTTCGTGCAGAGCGTGTTCGGCATCCTCGGAGGCATCGGCCAGCATCCCGAAGATATTCTGCACATGCACCGCACCGCCGTCCGCCTGTTCGGGGATGATCTGCGCTGGTCGGTGCTCGGCGCGGGCCGCGGCCAGATGCAGATCGCGGCGACCGCGGCGGCGATGGGCGGTCATGTCCGCGTCGGCCTGGAGGACAATCTGTGGATCGGCCGCGGCCAGCTCGCGCAGACCAATGCCGAACAGGTCGCGAAGATCCGGCAGGTGATCGAAGGACTGGGGCTCGATGTCGCGACCCCGGCCGAGGCCCGCGAGATATTGGCGCTCAAGGGCGGCGATCAGGTCGCCTTCTGATCCGCGCCGATATAGGAGGAGACGAGCCGTCATGACCCTGATCCGACACGGGCGAGGCCCGAACCCGCTGATCGGCTTTTGCGTCGAGGATGTCGCGGTCGATCATGTCGGCGTCGATCTGCAGCGCCCCGAATGCATTCTAGCCGAACGGGACGGCACTTTGTGGACCGCCGACGCGCGCGGCGGCGTCGTGCGGATCGCGCCGGATGGAACGCAGACGCTAGTCGTCCAGACCTCCGACGAGCATTTCGATCTAGCAGGGGACCAGCAGGCCAGCCTGCTTGGCGGTACCTTGCCCAATGGCATCGCCTTCGCCGCAAACGGCGATCTGCTGATCGCCAATTTCGGCACCGATCGGCTGGAGCGGATGACCCGCAGCGGCGAGACGCGGGTGATGCTTGACAGTCTTGATGGCAAGCCACTGGGCAAGGTCAACTTCGTCCTGCGCGACCGCCGCGACCGGATCTGGTTCACGGTGTCGACGATGGTGAACCCGTGGAGCGAGGCGGTGAACGCGACCCTGGCGGACGGCTATATGGTGCTGGTCGACGACAAGGGCGCGCGTATCGTCGCCGACGGTTTCCACTTCACCAACGAAATCCGTTTCGATGCGAAGGAAGAATGGCTCTACGTCGCTGAAACCACCGCGAAGCGCGTGACCCGGCTGCGCGTGCAGGCTGATGGTTCGCTGACCGATCGGGAGGTGTATGGGCCGTCGAGTCTGGGCGATGGGGTCGTCGACGGCATCTGCTTCGATGCCTATGGCAATTTGTGGGCGACGATGATCTTCGCTGATCGCCTCGTCGCTATCACGCCCGATGGCGACCTGCTGGAACTGCTCGACGACGGCGATCCCGTGGCGACCGCGCGGTTCGAGGCGGCGTTCGCGACTGGCGCGCCAGTTCCCTTCGACATCACGCTCGCCTGCGGCGGCCCGCTTTGCAATTGGCTCGCCAGCGTAACCTTCGGCGGACCGGACCTTTCCCGAGTCTATCTCGGCGGCCTGCGCGCAACCCGCGTCCCCTATTTCACCAGCCCGATCCGCGGACTGCCAATGGCGCATTGGTAGGTAAATACTTGACCGGATTGGGATTGCCCCGGAAGTTGGAAGCGGACGGCGCGGAACTCGGTAAGCTCTGGGGGGTGTCCGCAGGTCGCTGATCGAAGGCGGGTTCGCCGCCAAGATCATTGGGGGATCGAGATCCAAATTCGGACCGATCAGCGCTGCTTATGATTCGGCACGACCAGATACGCCGCGCCTCGCGACCAGTCGGCCGAGTGCGGTACCGTTCAAAGCCTGAACACTCAGACTTGCATAGCTAAGCCTTTGAAAAACTGGCGCGCCCGGAACGATTCGAACGTCCGACCCTCAGATTCGTAGTCTGATGCTCTATCCAGCTGAGCTACGGGCGCGCTGTGAGGGGGGCATCTAATGAGGGTGTGCGTCCGGCGCAACCCCGTTGCGCAGATTTTATCGGCGGGTCGATTCCGGATCGCTCGGCCTGGTACACCGGATCGCGGCGATCCCAGGTCGCGGGCGAACCGCCCGGGCAGTCGGCGCCCATCCGAACGCTTTGCGCTTCCACCGCGCGGCATCAGGCTCTAGACGCAGGAGCCATGACGATCCGCCTTCTTCCCGCCGCCGCGCTGCTGTGCGCCGGCCTTTCCGGATGCGCGCAGACCACGAACTACCCGTCGCTGGCGCC
>SCUQ01000402.1 GCA_004297635.1 Rhizorhabdus sp.
CTCTTCCTCGACTCCTCGTCAGCAAGCCCTGCGGAAGGCTCCCGTCCCCCGTCTGATGCGTCCGTGCGGCCCCCGACGTCCGCTGAAACAGGTTCAGCATGACGGAGGGGCCGTGATGCCATTCATCACCACGTCATCATCCTTCGTCGATACGCGCAATCCATCGATCGAAATCGGGGGCGATCCGCTTGGCACGCACGGGGATAACGGCTAATCCGGCCGTCACTGATGTCGACCGCGCCCACACCCAAGGATAAGTCTGGCCGCATGGGCTGGTTGAAGACCCTCTTCAAGATCGGCCTCTTCGCTGCGCTCGCTGGATTGGGCGCGCTGGTCATCGCCGTGCTGATCGCCATGGCGTCGCTGCCCGGCTTCGAGGAACTGAAATCCAGCCCCAATGGCCAGATGGTCCGTGTCCGCGCCGCCGACGGCTCGGTGATCGTCTCGCTCGGGCCGAGCTATGGCGACTGGCTGCCGATCGGCCAGATCCCGGGCACGATGACCAAGGCGATGGTCGCGGTCGAGGACCGGCGCTTCTACATGCACCCCGGCATCGATCCGATCGGCATGGCGCGCGCGGCCTATGTCGCCTTCCGGCGGCAAGGCGAGGGGCGGCGCCTGCAGGGCGCATCGACCATCACCCAGCAGCTGGCGCGCAACATCTTCCTGACGAACGCCTACAGCTTCGGCCGCAAATTCCGCGAGGTCATCCTGGCGCTGGCGATGGAGCGCAAATTCTCGAAGGAACAGATCCTCGAACTCTATCTGAACCGCGTCTATTTCGGCGGCGGCGCCTATGGCATCGACGCGGCGGCGCGGAAATTCTTCGACCATTCGGGCACCAGGCTCAGCCTGGGCGAGAGCGCGATCATCGCCGGGCTGGTCAAGGCACCGTCGCATTATTCGCCGACCGCCGACCGCGAGGCGGCGATCGGCCGCGCCAAGGTGGTGCTGCGGGTGATGCAGGATGCCGGCGCGATCACGCCGCGCGAGGCCGAGGCGGTCGATCTCGACAAGGTCGACCTCGCCCCCGAGCGCGACCAGAATGCGGTGCGCTATTTCACCGACTGGGCGCTGGCCCAGCTCGACGAAGTCGTCGACGAGCAGGTCGAGCCGATCGACGTGTGGACGACGATCGATCCCGCCATGCAGCGTGCCGCCGACGCCGCGATCCGGGCCAATGCCCCGCCGGGCACGCAGGGGGCGCTCGTCGCGCTCGACCGCGACGGCGCGGTCCGCGCGATGGTCGGCGGGCGCGACTATGTCACCTCGATTTACAACCGCGCGACCCAGGCGGAGCGGCAGCCCGGCTCCGCCTTTAAATTGTTCGTCTATCTGGCCGGCATGGAAGCGGGGATGAAGCCCGACACGCCGGTCGTCGACGAGCCGGTCGACATCGACGGCTGGAGCCCGCGCAACAGCAACCGCGAATATGCCGGCGCGATCGACGTGCGCACCGCCTTCGCCTTCTCGATCAACACCGTCGCCGCCAAGATCGGCCAGCAGGTCGGCTTCGAGACCGTCGCGGACATGGCGCATCGCTTCGGTATCGGCAGCAAGCTCAACACCCACCCCTCCATGGTGCTCGGCACCTCCGACGTCCGCCTGATCGACATGACCCGCGCCTTCGCGGCGGTGGCGCGCAAGGGCGTCGCGGTGGTTCCCTATGGCATCGTCAAAGTCACCACCGCCAAGGGCGATCTGCTGTACGAGCATCGCGCCGACGACAACCGCGTCCTCGTCGCCCCCTGGGTCGCCGCCGAAGTGACCGACCTGCTCCAGACCGCCGTGAACACCGGCACCGCGCGCGCCGCCCAGATCGGCCGGCCGGTGGCGGGCAAGACCGGCACGACCTCGTCGAACAAGGATGGCTGGTTCCTGGGCTTCTCGTCGGGGATCACCACCGGCGTCTGGATGGGCCGCGACGATGCCAAGGCGGTCGCCGGGCTCCAGGGCGGCCGCGCGCCCGCCCGTGCCTTCGCCGATTTCATGCGGGTCGCCGTCGCCAAGCGTCCGGTCGAACAGTTCGAAACCGCGGTGACGCTACCCGAATTCCAGCTCGAACCCGACGACGAGACCTATCTGAACATGCCCGACGAAGGCATGGTCGATGCCGACGGCATGCCGATCGACCAGGGCAGCGAACCGCCGGCCGATCCCGGCGACGGCTTCGAACCGCAGGCGGCGCCACCGGTCGCGGCACCGCCGATACGCAGTGCCCCGCCCGCCCAGCCCGCGCGCAGCGCGCCGCCGGCCAGCCAGCCGCGCACCAGCCTGGGATCGGATTTCCTGAGCGGCGTCGAGCCGCAGCGTCCCGCGCGGCGGCAATAGGGATCGCTAGCAGCGGCAAGCGGCTGCTGTTTTTACGATTCCCGCCCCAGCCAGTACAACTCCCGGCCATGCGCACGCAGCCAGGCGCGTTCGCGGGCCGGATTTCGGCCCAGCAGCCGTTCGACCGCGGCATGGAAATCAGAGCTGTGATCCATGTGCAGACGGTGCGCGACCTCATGCGCGACGGTTGCCTCCAGCACCGCAGGCGGAGCCAGGATCAGCCGCCAGCTGTAGCGGATATCGCCGCTCGCCGAGCAGCTGCCCCAGCGCGCGCGTGGATCGCTGACCGAAACACGGCCCACCGTCACGCCCGCGATTCCGGCGAAGCGCGCCGTCTCCGCCTCCAGCCTGCGGAGCGCCTGCGCCTTGAGCCAGCGAATCACCCGGGGGCCGAGCAGGTCGGCGGGCTGCGGCACCAATAGCCGATCGCCCGCCCGGCGGACGATCCGACCGGCCGTCGCGAGCTCGACGGTCAGCCGCTCCCCCGCCGCCTCGATCACCATGCCGGGAACGATCGGCCGGGCGTGGGGCAGCGCATCGAGCGCCTGTTCGATCCAGCCGCGCTTGGTTTCGACCCAGGTGAGCGCGGCCTTGAGCGATGCACGCGCCGGCAGGATCAGCCGCACCCCGCCGTCGCGCGGATCGACGCTCAGCCGCATCGTCCGCGCCTGCGCCATGCGCCGGACCTGAAGCGGCCGGACCCGCCCGCCCGCTTCGAAATGCATGTCGGGTTCGGCAGGGGCAGGGCTGGCCTTGCGGCGGAAGATCATCGACCGGCGCCTTCCGACGATTTCCCCCGCAGACCGGCACGAGGCATTTTGTATGGGTAAGCCATCCCTACAAATCCCGGTCCACGAGATGATGTTCCAGATCGCCCGCCTCGTCCTCCGATACCGTCCAGCCGCGCACCGAGATACCGGCGCGGTGCACCGATTCGGGATCGCCGCTGATCAGCGGATGCCAGTCGGCCAGCGGCTGGCCTTCGTCGATCAGGCGATAGGCGCAGGTCGCGGGCAGCCAGTCGATCTCGCGCAGCACGCGCGGGGTGAGCCGCACGCATTCGGGGACGAAGGTGCGGCGATGCTTGTAATCCTTGCACTGGCCCGAGCGGCGATCGAGCAGGCGGCAGGCGACGTTGGTCGCCATCAGCTCGCCGCTGTCCTCATCCTCCAGCTTGTGCAGGCAGCATTTGCCGCAGCCGTCGCACAGCGACTCCCATTCGGCCCGGCTCATCTGGTCGAGCCGCTTGGTTTCCCAGAACGGCTTGGGGGCGTTCATGCTATTTCGCCCAGCGCTCGATGTCTTTGGCCACCGCTTCGGCACCCTGATCCTGGGCGACGAGCGCCAGCGGCTCGCCCTTTGGGCCGAACAGCATCGCGGCACGCGAATGGTCCATCTTGTAACCCATGCTCCTGTCCGGGACCTTCTTGTAATAGACCGCGAAGGCCTTGGCGACCGCCGCGATCTGATCGGGGCGGCCGGTCAGCGCGACGAGCCCCGGAAAGGCATTGGTATAGGCGCGGAGCGCGGCGGGGGTATCGCGTTCGGGGTCGACCGTGATGAAGATCGGCTGGAGCCGCGCGGCAAGGCCGGGATTGCGTTCCCCGAGCAGCTTATAGCCCTTCATGATCGTCTGGACGTCGACCGGGCAGACGTCGGGACAGAAGGTATAGCCGAAATAGATCAGCCGGTATTTGCCCGCGAAATCGCTGTCCTTCGTCACCTTGCCGTCCTGATCGACCAGGGTGAAGGGGCCGCCGATCCGGGCATCGGCAAGCGGGGGTGGCGTATCGCCCGGGCCTCCGCAGCCCGAGATCGGAAGAGC
>SCUQ01000403.1 GCA_004297635.1 Rhizorhabdus sp.
GGCGAGACGGCGATTGGCGAGGCCGCCTTTCTTGGCGAGCGTCACCAGCTTCTCGACATAAGGACGAAGCTCCTTCGCCTTGGCGAGGGTGGTGGTGATCTGCTCATGCTTGATGAGCGCGGCCGACTGGTTGCGGAACAGGGCGATCCGGTGAGAACCGGTCCGCTGAAGCTTACGACCGCCTACGCGATGGCGCATGATATTGTCCTTCGTTCGTCAGGGGGCCGTGCGAGGTACCCCAAGCCAGGCGGTGCATCGGGCCACCGCCCATAACCCTACCGACGGGAGGGGAGCCGGAGCTCCCCGCCGCATCAGAATTCCTGTTCGAGCTTCTTGGCCATTTCCTCGATATTCTCAGGCGGCCAGCCGGGGATTTCCATGCCCAGGCGCAGCCCCATCGAAGCGAGGACTTCCTTGATCTCGTTGAGCGACTTGCGGCCGAAATTCGGCGTGCGCAGCATCTCGGCCTCGGTCTTCTGAACCAGATCGCCGATATAGATGATGTTGTCGTTCTTGAGGCAGTTCGCCGAGCGGACGCTGAGCTCCAGCTCGTCGACCTTCTTGAGAAGGTAACGGTTGAGCTGGTTGGCATCGCCTTCCGGCTCCGCACCGCCCGCGACCGAAGCAGCCGTACCGGCTGCCGGAGCCGAAAGCGCCATGCCGTCGTCGAAGTGGACGAAGAGCTGCAGCTGGTCCTGCAGGATGCGCGCCGAATAGGCGAGCGCGTCCTCGGGCGTGACGGTGCCGTCGGTCTCGATCGTCAGCGTGAGCTTGTCATAATCGAGTTCCTGGCCGACGCGGGTGTTTTCCACCTTGTAAGCGACCTGGCGGACCGGCGAGTAGAGCGCATCGACCGGGATCAGGCCGATCGGAGCATCGACCGGGCGATTGGCGGCGGCCGTGATGTAGCCCTTGCCGACATCGGCGGTGAGCTCCATGTTAAGGGTCGCGCCATCGTCGAGGTGGCAGATGACGAGATCGGGGTTCATCACCTCGATATCGCCGGTCGCCGCGATCATGCCCGCGGTAACCTCGGCCGGGCCAGTCGCCGAGAGCTGAAGGCGCTTCGGCCCGTCACCCTGCATGCGCAGCGCGATCTGCTTGACGTTCAGCACGATGTCGGTGACGTCCTCACGGACGCCGGCCAGGCTCGAAAACTCATGCAGCACATTCTCGATCTTGATCGAGGTCACGGCCGCGCCCTGCAACGAGGACAGCAGCACGCGGCGCAGCGAGTTGCCGAGAGTCAGGCCAAAGCCGCGCTCCAGCGGCTCGGCGACGAAGGTCGCCTTGCGCTTGCTATCGCCGCCCGACTTCTTTTCGAGGCCGTTCGGCTTCTTGAGTTCCTGCCAGTTCTTTGCGTTGACAGCCACTGTGTTCCCCTCAGGGTATGGCAGAAGGCGGAAGACCATCTGCCGGAAAACTTAAGAGCGGGGGCCGAAGCCCCCATGCCGGATCAGACGCGACGGCGCTTCGACGGGCGAACGCCGTTGTGCGGGATCGGCGTCACATCACGGATCGAGGTGATGTGGAAGCCGACCGCCTGCAGCGCGCGCAGCGCCGACTCACGACCCGAACCGGGGCCCTTGACCTCGACCTCGAGCGTGCGGACGCCGTGCTCGGCGGCCTTCTTGCCGGCATCCTCGGCCGCGACCTGCGCAGCATAAGGAGTCGACTTGCGGCTGCCCTTGAAGCCCATCATGCCCGCCGACGACCAGGCAATCGCATTGCCCTGCGCATCGGTGATCGTGATCATGGTGTTGTTGAAGCTGGCGTTCACATGGGCGACGCCGGCGGTGATGTTCTTGCGCTCGCGGCGGCGAATGCGCTGGGGTTCACGTGCCATCTTATCCGTTTCCTACCTGAAGGAGCGAGCGCCAGAGCCGGATGGCCCGACGCTCAAGCCCATTACTTCTTCTTGCCGGCGATCGGCTTGGCCTTGCCCTTGCGGGTGCGCGCATTGGTATGCGTGCGCTGGCCGCGGACCGGGAGGCCCTTGCGATGACGCAGGCCACGATAGCAGGCCAGATCCATCAGGCGCTTGATGTTCATCGCCACCTGGCGGCGAAGATCGCCTTCCACGGTGTAGGCGGCGTCGATCGTCTCGCGGATCTGGAGAACTTCCTGATCGGTGAGATCCTGAACGCGGCGCTGCGGCTCGATGCCCAGCTTGGCGGTGATTTCCTTGGCCTTGGTCGCACCAATGCCGTGAATGTAGGTCAGCGCGATTTCGACGCGCTTGTTGGTCGGGATATTCACACCCGCGATACGTGCCACTGTGCTATTCTCCTGCTCCACGGGGCGGTTGGCATGCCGTCCCATCTCGACGCTCGCCCCATCGGACCGGGGCCGCCTCCCACAACGCAAGAAACGCGGCACACGCAAGAAGCGGTACCGGTCAGGTCGGTGTGGGAGCGAGCGTCACTAATGCGCGCAGCGACAGCTGTCAAGCGCATGACAGGCGGTAAATCGTGCCGGGCCACCAGCCCCTGCGCGTTCGGCGCAATGGCTTGGGGATAGCATCTTTCGTCGCTTATAAGGCCAAAGCACGGGGAAAGGAATGGCCATGCATATGGGATGGGCCGACAGAGTGACGGCGAGGCGCCGGGCCGGTGGGCGCTGATCGGCTGGTCCCCGCCGACCGGGCGCGCTTCTACCGCAATAATTTCGATGCGATCCGCCTCGCCATGGCATTGCTCGTCCTATTCTCGCACAGCTTCGCGCTGCGCTTCGGCAGCGAGAGTAGCGAGCCGATGTCGCTGGCCACCAACGGCTATTACAACAGCGGCAATGTCGGCGTCTGGATATTCTTCATCATCAGCGGCTTCCTGATCTCGCACAGCCATGCGCGCTCGCCATCGCTGCTTTCCTATGCCGCCAGGCGCGTGCGGCGCATCTATCCCGGCTATCTGGTGGCCACATCGGTTTGCGCCTTCCTGGTGACGCCGCTCTTCGCGCCGCCGGGCTTCACTCTCGACGCGATCGGGGCGGCCCGGACGATCGGCGCCAATCTGCTGCTCGCCAACCATTTCCCGATACCGCACCTGTTCGCCGCCAATCCCGTTCACGCGGTGAACGGCGCGCTGTGGAGCATCAGGTTCGAGTTCCTATGCTATATCGGGGTCGCGCTGATCGGCATCGTCGCCCTGCCCGCCCGCCGCTTCGTGCTGCCGCTGCTCTATGCGCTGATCGTGCTGACATGGTGCTGGCTCGACATCACCGGCCGCAAGCCGGGCGGCCCGGAATGGCTGCGCGAATGGATCGGCTGGCCCTATAGCTGGTTCCACGTCCTGCCCAACTTCCTGGCGGGCATGATCGTCTATCACTGGCGCGACCGCCTGCCCCGCTCGACGCCGCTGATGCTCGGTGGGGTTGCCGCCGCCTTTCTCGGCTTCCACCTGGGCGGGCATGGGCCGGCTGGAATCGTCGCCGCGCACCTGCTGGCGCCGCCGGCCATGGCCTATGCGCTGTTCTGGTTCGCCTTCCATCCACGTATCGACCTGAGCCGCGCGGCGCGCTTCGGCGATTTTTCCTACGGCACCTATCTTTACGCCTTCCCGATCCAGCAGATGCTGGTGGCGAAGACCACCCTGCCCTTCGCGCTGTTCGTGCTGCTGTCGATGGTGTTGGCGCTCACCGCGGGAGTCGCGAGCTGGTGGCTGGTCGAACGTCATTTCCTGGGCCATGGCCGGCGGCCGGCGCGCCATGAGCCCGAAAAGAAAGAGGCGCCCGCCGATTAAGCGGACGCCCCTTCCGGACTAGTCTTTCAGATGTCGATCAGACGACGCCATAAGCGAGCATCGCGTCGGCCACCTTCTTGAAGCCGGCGATGTTGGCGCCCTTCACATAGTCGATATGATCGCTGCCCGCGGTGCCGCCATATTCG
>SCUQ01000404.1 GCA_004297635.1 Rhizorhabdus sp.
CTCGTTGATGTCCACGCACGTCACATCATGCCCGAACTCCGAAAAACACGCCCCCGATACCAGACCGACATAGCCCGTGCCGATGATCGCCAATCGCATAGATATTCCCTTGCTGCCCTGCGCGGAATCACCACGCCGACGTCCGCTCACCCGATAGGGCGGCAGGTGTGACTCTTGTAATCGGGCTTTCGCCCGCCCGCGCTTCCGTTACTCGACCGTCACGGATTTGGCCAGATTGCGTGGCTGGTCGACATCGGTGCCCTTGGCGACCGCGACGTGATAGGCGAGTAGTTGCACCGGGATCGCATAGACGATCGGGGCGATCAGCGGATGGACCTTCGGCATGGTGATCGTCGCCATGCAGCCTTCGCCGGCGGCCTGGATGCCGTCATAGTCCGATATCAGCACCACCTTGCCGCCGCGCGCCTGCACCTCCTGCATGTTCGAGACGGTCTTTTCGAACAGCGGACCCGATGGAGCGATCACGATCACCGGCACCTTGTCGTCGATCAGCGCGATCGGGCCATGTTTCATCTCGCCGGCGGCATAGCCCTCCGCGTGGATGTAGCTGATCTCCTTGAGCTTCAGTGCGCCTTCGAGCGCCAGCGGATAATCGGTGCCGCGGCCCAGATAGAGCACGTCACGGGCCGTCGCGATCGATCCGGACATCGCCTCGATCGCTTCGTCATAGGCAAGCGCGGCGTTGATCGCGGCAGGCGCCTCGGACAGATGGCGGACGATCTCCTTTTCCGCGCGCCGGTCGAGCCGGCCCTTGGCGCGGGCGAGATTCGCGGCCAGCGCGGCCAGCACGGCGAGCTGGCAGGTGAACGCCTTGGTGGAGGCGACGCCGATTTCGGGACCGGCATGGGTCGGCAGCAGCAGATCGGCCTCACGGGCCATGGTCGAGGTGGGGACATTGACGACCACCGCGATCTTCTGTCCTTCGGCGCGGGCGTGGCGCAGCGCAGCGAGCGTATCGGCCGTCTCGCCCGACTGGCTGATGAACAGCGCCAGGCCGCCATCCTCCATCACCGGCGCGCGGTAGCGGAACTCGGACGCGACATCGAGATCGACGGGAACGCGGGCGAACTGCTCGAACCAATATTTGGCGACCATGCCCGCGTAAAAGCTGGTGCCACAGGCGACGATCGTCACGCGCGTGATCGCGCTCAGGTCGAAATCGGGAATCGGCAGCGAGACCTCTTCCTCGAGCCGACGGACATAGGATTTGAGCGTCTGGGCGACGACGATCGGCTGCTCGTAGATTTCCTTGAGCATGAAGTGGCGATGATTGCCCTTGTCGATCGTCAGGTTCGAGGCGCCGGAATGGACGATGGCGCGGTCCACCGGATTGTCGTCGCGATCGTAGATCTGCGTCTGCTCGCGGGTGATGACGACCCAGTCGCCCTCGTCGAGATAGCTGATCTGCTGGGTGAGCGGTGCGAGCGCCAGCGCATCGGAACCAAGATAGGTCTCGCCATTCTCTCCATAGCCGACGACCAGCGGCGAGCCGAGCCGCGCGCCGATCAGCAGATCGGGATTCTGGCGGAACAGGATGGCGAGGGCGAAGGCGCCGTGGAGACGTTTGAGATTGCTCCGCACCGCCTCGACCGGGTCGATGCCGGCCTCGACGTCGGCCGATATCAGATGGGCGACCACCTCGGTATCGGTCTGGCTCTCGAACGTACGGCCCTTGGCGATCAATTCGTCGCGCAGCGGCTTGAAATTTTCGATGATGCCATTGTGGACCAGCGCCACTTCGCCCGTCGCATGGGGGTGGGCATTGTCCTGGGTCGGCGCGCCATGGGTGGCCCAGCGTGTGTGGGCGATGCCGATCACGCCGGGCAGCGGATCGGCTTCCAATTTCCTCGCCAGATTGTCGAGCTTGCCTTCCGCGCGGCGGCGATCGAGCCGGCCGTCATGGATGGTGCAGATGCCCGCCGAGTCATAGCCGCGATATTCGAGTCTCCGCAGGCCCGCGACCAGCCGATCGGCCACATTCTGGCTGCCAACAATGCCGATAATGCCACACATCGTGCTACGCCCCACCTGACCGCGAAACGACCGCGTACCTGCTCAAAGCATTATTAATCGCGGCTGACAATCGGGGACGTGGCGACCCATTCCTCCCGACTCAGGCCGTCGAGGGCAGGCGGGTGCGACCGCGGGGGAGCGCACGCCGGTAGAGAAGGCCATTCTCCTCCGCGATGCGGGCGCG
>SCUQ01000405.1 GCA_004297635.1 Rhizorhabdus sp.
GGTCTATCCCGAGCACCGGCACAATGCCGCCAAGGTGAAGGCCTTTCGCGAGTGGATAGACCAGCCAGAAGCTGCCGCCGCGGCCGACATGCGGGAAGATCTGCACCAGCCGCCCCGTCGCCAGTTCGAACGGCCAGAAGCGGGGCGTGAGCATCGCCAGCCCGTCCCCCGACAGCGCCGCCATGCCCTCGATCACCTGTGAATCGACGTGGATCGAGGTGCGGGCGAAATCGTCCGGAATGGCGACTCCGACCTGCCCGAACCATGCTCGCCACCAGATGTCGTCGGAGTTCATCCGCAAGGTGCCGAGCAGCTGGGCGGGATCGGTGAACGGCCCCACCCGCTCCAGATAGGATGGGCTGCACATCGGCGTGAACTCCGCCGGGAACATCTCGATCGCGCGCAGGCCCGGCCATTGCCCGTTGCCGATCCGGATACCGACATCGACATCGTCGCGCGCGAAATTGACCAGTTCATGGCTTGCGAGCAGCCGCACCGCGATGTCCGGCTTGGCAAGCTGGAAGCGCGCAAGCCGGGGCCCCAGCCAGCCGGCGGCCACCCCCGGTGCCGCGCTGATCGTCAGCACCCCGCCTTCGGTCTGGCGCGCCTTGGCAAATGCCTCGTCGAGCAGGTCGAATGCCGCGGACACTTGGGGGGCGAGCCGCAGGCCAGCCGGACTGAGCGACACCCGCCGTCCCGTCCGCACGAACAGGGCGGTGCCGAGCCGGTCCTCGATCATCCGGATCTGATAGCTGACCGCGGCCTGAGTCATTGCCAGCTCTTCGGCAGCGCGGGTGAAATTGAGATGACGGGCTGCCGCCTCGAACACCCGGACCGCGCTGAGCGGCGGAATCTGTCGCGCCATACTGATAAACTCACCTTATCTGAAATGCCTCATAAGCGATTGGCGATCGGGACGGAATATCCATATTTACATCGTCGTCGAACCGAAGGAGACGACCATGGAACAGATAAACCCAGACGATCAACAACCACGTCGGCGCCGCTGGCAGGACCGCCTCGCCGACGCAGTGAAATGGTGGGCCGAGCATCAGGCCTGGCCGGCGACCGACGATATCCGCATCGATCGCCACCGTTCCACCTGTGGCTGACCACCTCGCGACGGGGGGGTGACGAAGGCGAAGGAAGACGGCATGCTCCGCCCATAATCATAATGGGTCTCGTTTCCCGATGCGTTCCACCCCCTTGTATCTGGCCGCGGCGATAGCCGGATCGCTTTCCACCGCGGCACCGGCGATCGAGCCCAGCCTGCCGCAGCCACTGCCGGTCGAACGGCAGCTTCCCGCCGCCCGCGACATTCCCTTCCCCGGCACGATCGAGCTGAACGTCGACGCGACCGACGTGGCGCGCAGCGTGTTCCGCGTCACCGAGACGATTCCCGTGGCAAATCCGGGGCGGCTATACCTGTTGTATCCGCAATGGCTGCCCGGCAATCATGCTCCGCGCGGACCGATCGACGATATCGCCAATATCGCGATCAGCGCCGGAGGGCAGCCGCTCGCCTGGAAGCGCGATCCCGTCGACGTCTATGCGATCGCCGTCGACGTGCCGGCCGGCGCGGCCAGCGTGACGATCAGCTTCGACTATGTGTCGCCGACCAGCGCCGCACAGGGCCGCGTCGTGATGACCGGCGACATGCTCAATCTGCAGTGGAACCTCGTCGCCTTCTATCCGGCCGGGTGGTTCACCCGGCGGATCATGGTCGCCCCCACCGCCACCCTCCCCGCCGGCTGGGGCTATGGCACCGCGCTGGAACCGGAGACGGCCCGCGCCGGAACGGTCCGCTTCCGGCCCGTCAGCTTCGAAACTCTGGTCGACAGCCCGATGCTCGCGGGACGTCATTTCCGCCAGGTCCGGCTCAGCCCCAAGGTGCGGCTCAACATCGCCGCCGATCATGCCGACGAGCTCAAGGCGACCGAGCCCCAGCTGCTCGCGCATCGCAGCATGGTCGAACAGGCGCTCAAGCTGTTCGGCGCCGAACATTATGACCATTATGATTTCCTGCTGTTCATCAGCGATGAGCTGGGCGGGATCGGCCTGGAACATCAGCGTTCGAGCGAGAATGGCGTGGCCACCGGCTACTTCACCCGCTGGGACGAACAGACCCAGCGCCGCAATCTCCTGCCGCACGAATATGTCCACAGCTGGAACGGAAAATATCGGCGCGGTGCCGATCTCTATACGCCCGATTTCAGCGTGCCGATGCGCAATTCGCTGCTTTGGGTCTACGAAGGGCAGACCCAGTTCTGGGGCTATGTGCTGCAGGCGCGATCGGGGCTGGTATCGGCAGAAGACACGCTCGCCTTTCTGGCCATGGCGGCCGCCCAGCTCGATACGCGGCCGGGCCGGCAATGGCGCCCGCTGATCGACACCACCAACGATCCGATCATCGCCGCGCGCCGCCCACAGCCCTGGACGAGCCTCCAGCGGTCGGAGGACTATTATAATGAAGGCATGCTTGTCTGGCTCAATGTCGACATGCAGCTGCGCGAACTGACCGGCGGCCGGCGCTCGCTCGACGATTTCGCCCGCGCCTTCTTCGGGATGCGCGACGGCGACTGGGGCACCCTCACCTACACGCTCGATGATGTCGTCGCCACGTTGAACGCCATCGCGCCCTATGACTGGGCCGCCTATCTGCGCAGCCGTGTCGAGCAGCCGCGCCCGCACGCTCCGATCGACTGGATCGGCAAGGGCGGCTATCGGCTGGTCTATTCGGACACCCCGACCAATTTCTGGAGGATCGAGGAACGGCGCCGCAAGATCGCCGATTTCAGCTACTCGCTCGGTCTGTCCGTCGATACCGCGGATCGCAGCATCGATCAGGTGATCTGGGATAGTCCGGCCTTTGCCGCCGGTCTCACCAACAGCGACACGATCGTCGCGGTGGCGGGCGAAAGCTATGACAGCAGCCGGCTCGTCGAACAGATCGATGATGCCAAGGCCAGCCGCAGGCCGATCGAATTGCTCGTTCGCCGCGGCAGCCAGTACCGGACGGTCATGATCCCCTATTTCGGCGGCAATCGCTATCCCCGGCTCGAGCGCGCCGGCAACGGCCCCGGCTGGCTCGATGTGCTGCTTCGGCCCCGCCCATGATGATGCGCCGGTAAATCAATAATGATAACCATTTGCATGAATTCAGGTCGATGCCTCGCCGGAACGCCAAATTCGATCAAGATCAACCGGTACAGCGCACAATTTTATCGAATTTGAATAGTGTACAATTGTTGACTTGGACATGCTGCAGTTCGCCCCTATCGCGCAGCCGCTTTGACAGATCGAAGGCGCGGACGTGATCATATTGGATAATTCGGATTCATCCGAATATTATCGCTGGCGCTACTGAGAGGAGATCGCGGCTGCACGCGCGACAAGCTCCGAGCAGGCGCGCGAACAGCATCTTCAGCTGGCCGACGTCTATCGACTCAAGCTGGAAACGCTGGGCGAGTCGATTGCCGCCCCGGATGCCTCGTTTCGGAGCGATCCTCACAATTGATCCCGCCATCGGCGGGATATCAGCCGACGAAGGCCTTCTCGATGACGAAATCGGCCGGCTTGGCGTTGGAGCCTTCCTCGAACCCGAGCCTTTCGAGGATCGCCGAACAGTCGCGGATCATGTCCATGCTGCCGCACATCATCACCCGGTCCGTGGCCGGATCGAGCGCCTTTTCGCCATCGACGCCGTCGAACAGGCCGCCATTTTCCATGAGCGTGGTTATCCGCGCCTGGCGCGGGAAAGGCTCGCGGGTCACGATCGGGATGTAGCGGAACTTGGCGGCCGCCTCTTCCTCGACCAGCGGATCGCCGGCAAGTTTGCTCTCCAGCACGTCGCGGAAGGCGAGGTCGCTGAGATGGCGCACGCTGTGGACGATGATCACCTGCTCGTAACGCTCATAGATGTCGGGATCGCGCATTACCGACAGGAAGGGCGCCAGGCCGGTGCCGGTCGAGAGCAGGAACAGCCGCTTGCCCGGCGTCAACGCATCGGCGACCAGCGTGCCGGTGGTCTTGCGCGCCATGTAGATCTCGTCGCCGGGTATGATGTGCCGCAACCGCGAGGTCAGCGGACCATTCTCCACGGCGATCGACAGAAATTCGATCTCGTCTGAATAGGATGGGCTGGCGATCGAATAGGCACGCAGCAGCGGCCGTGCCTCGGTCGGCAGGCCGATCATCACGAACTCGCCCGAGCGGAACCGCAACGATGCCGGCCGGTCGACCGCGAAGCTGAACAGATGCTCGTTCCAATGCTTCACCCAGAGTACCGTCTGCGTGTTGAACGCATCGTTCGGCGCGATCTTTACCGCTTCCGTCCGGCTGCTCATCGAAATCTTCCTTTCCAAACCGTCGACCCGCCTTCGATGGCGCCCCCATAAGGGCTGGGCTGCGCCCGCGCCAACGCGAAATATGTTCGGGGGACGACAGTTTAGCTTCATCCGCGCGCTTCAGAGCCTGTTCGGGATGAGCAACCCCGCCCGCTCCCCGGAGATGGAGCGGACGGGGCGCGAAACCGTCCTGTAGCCCTGTACGATCAGGGCCCAGGACGGAACAGCGGCGGCAAACTCGCACCACCGCGCCGGACGGCGGGCGCGAAGCCATCGAGATTACATATGCTGGCGGTGCGACCCGGTCCGACGAGGTCGATGAAACGATCGAGCAGTTCCTCGCCCTCGGCTG
>SCUQ01000406.1 GCA_004297635.1 Rhizorhabdus sp.
ATGTCGCCAATACCATCGCGGCACGGCGCGACTCCCTGGATGCCATCGCCGCCCGCTTCGCCCAGGTGATGAACACCTGGAACCAGGCCGGTATCGATCGCAATGGCGATCCGGGGGCCGCGCTCGTCACGGGGGCCACCGCCGCGACGATCTCGGCCGCGACCACCGATCTGTCCAAGATCGCCGCCGCGTCCACCGCCGGTGTCGCCAACGGCAATGCCTTGGCGCTGAAGGATTATCGCAACTCGACCGGCCCCGAAGCGCAATGGGCGCTGCTCGTATCGACCCATGCGCAGGCCGTGTCCGCAGCCAAGGCCGAACAGTCGGCGACCGCGACCCAGCGCGATGGCGCCCTTCAGCAACTCGACGAGGTGACCGGCGTCGATCTCGATGTCGAGGCCGCCCAGCTCCTGCGCTTCCAGCAGGCCTATAATGGTTCGGCGCGGATCATTCAGATCGCTCGGGAGACGCTCCAGGAAATCCTGGGGCTGTTCAACTGATGGGTCCGCAAATTTTCATGAGGATTGACCGGTGATCACCGCAACCCGCTACCACGCCCTGGCGCAAATCAACCGGCAGGCGAAGCTTGGCGCCGAGATAGCCCGCATCCAGACCGAAATCTCGACCGAGAAGAAGGTCCAGCAGGCGTCCGATGATCCGATCGCGGCCTCGCGCATTTCAGAACTGCGCCGCGCGCAGGGCGATCAGGTCGTCTGGACCCGCAACATCGAGACCGCGAAGGCCGTCGCCTCGCAGGTCGATACCGCGCAGAGCAATATCGCCGACATCTTCAACCGGGTGAAGGAACTGACCCTGGCCGGCCGGTCGGAATCGGTATCCGCCGCTGACCGCTCGGCGATCGTCCAGGAATTGACCTCGCTGCGCACGGCGCTTGCCAACACGATGACGGCAACCACGCCGACGGGGCAATCACTGTTCCCGACCGACGCGCCGCTGCAGGTGTCGGTATCGGCGACAGTGCGGCTGACGGCGACCGCCCAGCGTTCCGAGGTGTTCGAAGGGATTGCCTATGCCCATGGCAGCGGCGATCTCGACTATGCGATCGGCGCGGCGATAGACGCGATTTCGACCGATGACGTCACGACGCGCCGCACCTTCGCGGATACCGCGCTGTCCGACATCGACCTCGCCAGCAGCCATGTGACCAATCAGCGCGCCGCGCAGGGCGTTCGCGCCTCGCAGCTCGACACCGCCGCCGAGACGCTCGAGGAAGCCTCGATCCAGCTGGCCTCGGAACGCAGCTCGCTCGAGGATACCGATGTCGCTGCGGCGATCATGAAGCTCAATGCCAAGACCCTGACGCTGCAGGCCGCACAACAGGCCTTCGCCAAGGTCAACAGCAACACTTTATTTGATTTTCTACGTTAAGCGTCTGTGTCGAAGGGTGGATAAAGCTTCTGCTTATTCCGCCGTTAACGATGATCGGGGAAACAGGGCTGCAAACAGGCCCGGCGCCCATATGAACTTCCTGGAGTAAGCGTCCATGTTTGCAGGTATCGGCCTCGTCATCCTTCTCGCCATGGTGTTCGGCGGTTTCGCCATCACCGGTGGCGATCTGGAACCTGTGCTGCACGCGATCCCGCACGAAATGCTGATCATCGGCGGCGCCGCGGTCGGCGCGACCGTGGCCGGCAACTCGATGAAGGAGATCAAGCAGCTGGGCGGCGGTTTCGCCAAGGTGTTCAAGGGTCCGAAATATAATAAAAAGGACTATCTCGACGTCATCTTCCTCGTCAGCACCCTGATGAAGAAGCTGCGGACCGAGGGGCCCGTCGCGCTCGAGCCGCATATCGAGGATCCGAAGGCCTCGACCCTGTTCGCCGAATATCCCAAGCTCCTCAAGGACAGCACGCTGATCCACATGATCACCGACACGCTGCGCCTGGTGGTCATTTCGTCGGGCACGCTCGATCCGATGGCGGTCGAGGATGTGATGGACAATGCGCTCAAGACCCACCACCACGATGAGATACGTCCGGCCGACGCGATCCAGAACCTTGCTGACTCGCTTCCGGCACTGGGCATCGTCGCCGCCGTTCTCGGCGTGGTCAAGACGATGGGCTCGATCGACAAGCCGCCGGCGATCCTCGGCGCGATGATCGGTTCGGCGCTCGTCGGTACCTTCCTCGGCATTCTGCTCGCCTATGGCATTTTCGCGCCC
>SCUQ01000407.1 GCA_004297635.1 Rhizorhabdus sp.
ACTGGCTCGTGAAGTCGGAGCCCAATGCCTATAGCTTCGCGGATCTTCAGCGGGATGGCTCGACCGTCTGGGACGGCGTCCGCAACAACGCCGCGGCGCTCCACCTGAAGGCGATGAAGGTCGGCGACGAGGCGCTCTTCTATCATAGCCAGGAAGGCAAGGAGATCGTCGGCATAGCCCGGATCACGCGCACCGCTTTCCCCGATCCCGGCGATCCGAGCGGACGGTTCGTCGCCGTCGAGCTGGCACCGGTCAAAAGCCTCCCGAAGCCGGTCACGCTGGCCGATATGAAGGCGGCCCCGGCACTCTCCGGCATGGCGATGATCCGCCAGAGCCGTCTTTCGGTTTCGCCGGTTACGAAAGCGGAGTGGGATGCCATATTGACGATGGCGGGCTGATCACCGCCTGCCCGCGAAACGGGGAAACACGCCACCACGGCCCGGCTCGCCTCATTCGGCCGGGGGGACCATTTCGACCCGGTTTCTGCCGGCATCCTTGGCCGCATAGAGCGCCGCATCGGCCCGGGCGTACAGCCGGCCGAAATCGTCGCTGCGGCCAAGCTTGGCGACGCCCATGCTGGTGGTGACCGCGATCCGTTCGCCATCCAGTTCGACTCTGTTCGCGCCGATCGCCTCGCGTAGCCGCTCGGCGCGCCGCCGTGCTTCGGCAAGGCCGGTGCCTGGCATCAGCAGCGCGAACTCCTCCCCGCCGATCCGTCCGGCCAGATCGGTGGGCGATGCCTGCTCGACCAGCGTCTGGCCGGTACGGGCGAGGATCGCATCGCCGCCAGGATGGCCATGGCGGTCGTTGATATGCTTGAACTCGTCGAGGTCGAGGATGGCGAGGCTGATCGGCGTGCCTTCGCGCTGGGCGATGGCGATCAGTTCCTCGGCGCGCGCCATGAAGTGGCGGCGGTTGGCGCAGCCGGTCAGCGGATCGGTCATGGCGAGATGGCCGAGCCGGCCGTTCGCGGCGCGCAGGTCGGCGGTGCGCTCGGCGATCTGCCGTTCGAGATCGGCCTGTCGACCACGCAGATAGCGGGTGCGCCAGCCGACGATCGCCATGATCGCCAGCACCGCCAGCACGGCGACGGCCAGCTGGAACCATAGCCGCTGATACCAGGCCGGCATGACGCGGACGGGCAGGGTCAACTGGCGCTCGGTCCAGACCCCGGCGCGATTGGAACCGCGTAGCCGCAGCACATAGTCGCCGGGCGGCAGGTTGGTGTACATGGCAAGTCGCCGGCTGGCATCGGTCTCGGTCCAGCCCTTGTCGAAGCCGTCGAGCTTATAGGCATAGCGGTTGCGCTCCGGCTCGGTGAAGTCGAGCGCGGCGAACTCCACCGCGAGGCTGTTGCTGTCGGGCGTCAGCGTCAGCGGGCCGATCGAGGCCCGGCGATTGAAACAGGCGATAGGCACCGATACGCCGCCCACCCGCAGGTCGGTGACGACCAGCGGCGGTTGCAGCGTCCAGCGCGGCAGCGGGCCGGGCCGTACGATCGTCACCCCGCCCTTGGCGCCGAACAGCGCCTCGCCGGCCTCCGTCGTGGCTCCGCCGCCCGCGAAATAGTCGATGAGCGCCGATCCGTCCGCCTGGCGCACCGCCCGCACCGCAAGGCTGACCGGGTCGATCCGCGCAAGCCCGTCGTCGGTGCCCGCCCAGATCGTGCCCGAACCGTCGATCTGGAGGCTGTCGACATTGAGATGCGGCAGTCCCTCGGCCAGGCCGAACCGGCGGAACCGTGGCCGCCCGTCGGCACTGCGCCCGGTCATCACGCCCAGTCCCCCGCCGAAGGTGCCGACCCACAACCGACCCTGCCGGTCGATCAGCAGGGCCACGACATAGCGGCCCGGCAGCGCGGCGCGATCCCTGGCATCGGGCGCCAGATGTTCGACGGCACGTGTCTTCACGTCGATCCGGTAGAGGCCGTTGCGGGTGCCCACCCACAGATCGTGGCCATGGCCGCGCCGGATCGAGGTGATGCCGCCATCGGCCAGTTTTGCCCTGTCGCCGGGGCCGAAGACCAGCTTGCCGCTGGCGGCTTCCAGGCCGAGCAGGCCGGTGTCCTCGCCACCGATCCACAGGATGCCGGCGTCGAAGGTGAGGGCGGTCACGCCTGCGTGCGGGTCGCGGCCGGCGACACGAAGGAGCCGGGTGCCCTGGCCGGACCGCCCGGTGCGGTAGAGGCCACGGCGGGTACCGATATAGATGCTGCCATCGGCGCCTTCGGCCAAGGCGAAGACGACGTCGGGCGGCAATTCCCGTCCGGGCCGCAGCGATGCGAGCCTGCCGCGCACGGGATCGATGAGATCGACTCCGCCGTCGAGATAGCCGAGCCAGAGGCGGCCATCGCGCGTCGAGAGGAGGGCGATCGGATCGGTGCCCGTCAGCCCGCCCGCCTGCTCGGGCGATGCGAGGATGGTGGAGATCAGGCCGGGCCTGCGCGGATGATAGCTGAGGCCGCCGGTGCTGCCGACCCACAGCGATCCGGCGGTGTCGCGCAGGAGCGCCCAGACGTCATTATGCGCCAGGCTGTTGGCGACGGTGCGATCATGGCGGATCAGCCGCACCTGCCCGGTCGATCCACGGATGACCGCGATCCCATTGCCGCGCATCCCGGCCCAGATCTCATCGCCGCCGCCGGCGCTGATCGTGGAAATCGAGGCCGTCGACAGCGCCGGCCCCGTGCCCACCGGCTGCAGCGCCTTTTCGACGTGGTCGGTCATGAACAGGCCGCGCCGCCGCGTGCCGACCCAGATCCGTCCCGTGGCGTCCTCGAACAGGGCGCTGACCCCCGCCGAACCTTTGGCCAGCGGGATGGTGGCGAAGGCGGCTGATCCGGCGGTCCGATAGGCGAGCCCGGTGGTCGTGCCCACCCACAATGTCCCGCGCCGATCGCGCAGCAGGGCGCGGATCTGGGCTCCGGCGATGGCGACCGGCTGGAAGCGCAGG
>SCUQ01000408.1 GCA_004297635.1 Rhizorhabdus sp.
TGGCTTTCTACCGAGTGTCTGGGTGTTCAGCATCAAGTGCTACAGTTGCGGCTGGCCGGCATTCACGGATTATGAAGCCGAGGAGAAGCTCCGGCGCGATGATAGGTTCTGGAGCCGCTTCTGGGGAAAAGAATATGGCGGCGTCAATTTGCCGCTTCCACGCGCATGCTCCAAATGTGGCGCGTGTTTCGTCGATTAGGATGGCGGCTTTCCACCCCATTCCGGCCATTGTGCCGCCGACCTTCCATATGTCGAAGCGACAGTACTCCGGAGTATAGTGCCATGGATCAAGCGACGTGCGGCTCCTGCCAGTGCGGCGCGGTGCGGTTTGAAATCCGCGGGGCTTTCGAGAGCTTCTTCCTGTGCCACTGTTCGCGCTGCAGGAAGGATACGGGGTCGGCCCATGCGGCCAACCTCTTCTCGTCCTCGGCCACGATCACCTGGCTGTCCGGGCGCGATCGGATAACCGGGTTCCGAATTCCGGGTACGCGGCATGTGAAAAGCTTCTGTAGCGTCTGCGGGTCCGCGCTTCCGAATCTGCAGATGGATGGAGCGCTCCTCGTGGCGCCCGCCGGCAGCATCGATGGCGATGTCGACATCCAGCCGACCGCGCATATCTGTCTTTCCAGCCGCGCCGGCTGGGAGGACGCGCTGGGCGATGCGCCGAGGTTTGACGGCCTGCCCGGCTGATCGGGGCTAGAGCGGCGGGGTTCGCAGCCGCGCCACTTCGCCGTCGATCCTGGCGATCTGGTCGGGTATTGCGGTGAGGCGGTCGCGTTCCTCGTCGAGGATGGCGCGGAAGAGGTCCTGTTTGATCCTGGCCAGATCTTCGGCGGCGATACCGTCCGGCACCGAAGAAACCAGCACGTCGACCATCCGCTCGGCGCCGTGGAGGCGGCCCCACAGATAGTCGTTCTCGCGATAGGCGCGGCTGAAGAAGGCGCCGAAAAGGTTGAACTCGATCCCCTTGAGCGTCGCCGCGGCGCCGCCGGCGCGGATCGAGCCGGCGTCGTCGGGGGAGATGCGATCGACCTGGATCGCGTGGAATTCCTGTGCGCCCTGCGGCCGCATCAGCGATAGGGTCGCGAGATCGTAGAAGCTGAAGCCGAGATAGGCGAGCAGCAGCGTTCGCCGGTCGGGCTTGGCGAGGCGCGGGAGCACGGCGGTGATCGCCCGGTCGGTTTCGGTATCGAGCGCTTCCAGGTTCCGGGTCGCGGCGATCCCGGCGAGCGCAAGCTCGGGGTCTTCGGCAAAATGCTGCGCGGCGGCCGCTACCGGGCGCTCATAATGATCGCGCATCTGGAGGTTGAGGAAGGGTGCAAGCGAGCCATAGATCGCGTCGCGCGCGGCCTGCACCGCGTCCTTGTCGCTGCCGCCATTGCCCGTCTCGATCTCGGTCAGCCGGTCGGCGAGGAAGCGGAGGCGCCGGATGCGGAAGCCGAGATCGTGGCGGCGGAGGAATTCGATCATCGCGGGGCTGGTGTTGCCGCCGCTCAGCGCTTCGGGCTCCTCGAAGCCGAGCGATCGAAGATGTGCCGCCAGTGCCGTGCGGATCACCTGCCGTGGCACGGTATCGTCGGCGCCGGCGAGCAGCGCGATCGTCGATGACAGTTCCTCGGCGATCACCGTGAGCTTCAGCTGGCCATAGCCGGCATAGGTGAAGCCGGCCTGTTTCGCCGCCTGCTCGTGCGCGCGGGCGCGCCATGCCCCGACGCGCTCGGCGCTGGGGCGGTAAAGAAATATCTGTCGCCCCATCGCCGATTCTACCGCGGCGTCGACTTCGGCGCGGATTGCGTCGATGATCCGCTTTGTCTGGGCGATGTGAATCGAGCGTTGCTCGATCAGTTCCAGATTGTCGCGGATCGGCTGTTCGCGCGGGATCGTCGACATCGCACCGAAGATCGTCGCGAAGAAGCCGGGTAGCCGGACAAGTCCCTCCCGCGACCTTTCGGGCGGCGCATGTACGTTCGCGGTGGGATCGAGATAGAGGAAGCGCCGGTCGACCTCGCGCCGCGCCGGGCGATTGCGCAGCGCCTCGATCGCCGGGCGGAAGGGCGCGTTGGCGAGCACCGACCCGTCGATCAGCACCAGATCCTCCGGGCTTCCGCTCGCGGCGGCGGCCGGGAAGATGCGGTGAAGGAAGGCTTCGCGGCCCGGCCAGTCACGCTTGCGCGCCTTGAGCACCCGGTCGATCTCGGCGACGTTGAAGGGCGGGAAGGCGCCGGGGAAGCTGGCGGTGGCGCGGCCGGCGAAGGTCAGTTCGGCGGGATCGGCGAGGTGGCGCCCGCCCTGGTCGGCCGCCATGCCCCGATCGGTGAAGGTGATGGTCAGGCGATGCTCGCGCTCCTGGGCCAAGGCCGGGCTGTGCAGCCGCAGCCGCTGATCATAGCCGTGGAAATCGGTGACCGTCACCGATACGTCGAGCGGCTGGCGATCGGGCAGCAAGGGCGGCCCGGCCGGGCTCTTAGCCATCGCATCGAAGGCATCGAGGATCAGGTTGCTGAAGGTGAAGCCGCCGAACGGCGGATGGAACCAGCGCGCCCGGACGAAGCCCGACAGCTTGCGGCGGACTTCGGCCCGCGTCTCGGCCGACACCGTGCGGTCGACGGTGCCGCCGCGCCTGCGGGCGACCATCCAGGCGAAAGGCAGCGCCCACAGCTTCGAGAACCAGCGCAGCGGCCGGGCATCGGGATCGAGCAGCACCTCGACATCGGCGCGGTCCAGCCAGAGCTGGGTGAGCGGTTCGAGCGACTGGCCGGTCGAGATGGCATGGCCGAGGAAAACGCCGTTGAGCCCACCCGCGCTGGCGCCGGCGATCACATCGATGAGTACGCGGAGCCGGATTCCCCGGTCCGCCTCGATCCGGGCGAGCAGATCATGATACACCGCCTCGCTGCCGACGCCGGCAATGGCACCGTCATGATAGGCGCGGCTGGCGCGGGCGAGCCGCCACAGCTCCTTGGTGATACCGTGCATGTACACGGCCAGGCTGACTCCGCCGTAGCAGACCAGCGCGAGCCGCAGTTCCTTCTCCCGCATGGAGGAGGCATGTCCCATATTCGTCCCGTGCTGCCAAGGGCGGGTCGTTCGTTACAGCCAGCCGCAATCCTTGAGCATGCGGCGGCGCTCGAATTCGGTGGCCCGCGTCCAGGCCAGCCGATCGGCCGGCGAAACGGGATAGCCTTTTCGGTCCGGCGCGCGCGCCAGCATTCGGATCACATAGGCACGGGCGGCGGACTCGTCGTCAGGATCGCTTGTCATGATCCGAATGATCATGTACCCCTTTTGTTCGTAGGACAAGACGTGCAGGAACTTCATGGCCAAGCCGCAGAAACGTTATGTCTGTCAGGCCTGCGGCAGCGTCGCGACGCGGTGGCAGGGGCAGTGCGCCGATTGCGGCGAGTGGAATACCATGGTCGAGGAAGCCTCGAACGTCACCGTCTTTTCGGCCAAGCACAATCTACGCACCGGCGGGCAGGTGATCGCCATGGTCGGGCTCGATGCCGATATCCCGCTGCCCAAGCGCTGGTCGACCGGAATCGCCGAGTTCGACCGGGCGATGGGCGGCGGCATCGTGCCGGGATCGGCAACCCTGATCGGCGGCGATCCGGGCATCGGCAAATCGACCCTGCTGCTGCAGGCGGCAGCGCGGATGGCCCTGGCCGGCCAGCGGGTCGCCTATATCTCCGGCGAGGAGGCGGCCGATCAGGTGCGGCTGCGCGCGCGGCGGCTGGGGCTGGGGCAGGCGCCGGTCCAGCTCGCCTCGGCGACATCGGTTCGCGATATTCTGACGACGCTGGAGAAGGCCGCGCCGTCGCTGCTGGTGATCGATTCGATCCAGACGATGCATAGCGACCTGATCGAAGGCGCGCCGGGCACGGTGAGCCAGGTCCGTGCCTCCGCGCAGGAACTGATCCGTTTCGCCAAGGAGCGCGGCACCGCGCTGGTGCTGGTCGGCCATGTCACCAAGGATGGGGCGATCGCCGGGCCGCGCGTGCTGGAACATATGGTCGATACGGTGCTGAGCTTCGAGGGTGAGCGCAGCCATCAATATCGCATCCTCCGCGCGGTGAAGAACCGCTTCGGCGGCACCGACGAGATCGGCGTCTTCGCGATGGCCGAGGGCGGGCTCGACGAGGTCGCCAATCCGAGCGCACTGTTCCTGACCGCGCGCGGCGAGGGTGTCAGCGGCGCCACCGTCTTCCCGGCGATGGAGGGGACACGCCCCGTGCTGGTCGAGATCCAGGCGCTGGTGGTGCGGCTTCAGAGCGGGGCGACGCCGCGCCGCGCGGTGGTCGGCTGGGATTCGGGGCGGCTGGCGATGATCCTGGCGGTGCTGGAGGCGCGCTGCGGGCTCAGCTTCTCGACCGCCGAAGTCTATCTCAACATCGCCGGCGGCTATCGCGTGTCCGATCCGGCTGCGGACATGGCGGTGGCGGCGGCGCTGGTCTCGGCGCTGGCCGAGCGGCCGGTGCCGACCGACTCGATCATCTATGGCGAGGTCGCGCTGTCGGGCGAGGTGCGGCCGGTGGCGCATGCCAATCTGCGTCTGAAGGAAGCCGCCAAGCTGGGCTTCGGCAAGGCGTGGGGTCCGGCGGCGAAGGGCGAGAAGCAGGCGGGGGTGAAGATCGAGAATTTCGGTACACTGGGCGCGCTCGTTGACCATATCCTCGGGCGCCAGTAGCTAGCGCGTACACCCACCCGCTCATCCTGAGGAGCGGTCAGGAAATGGTTTTAAGCGAATGCATGGACTGACCGGTCTCGACATCATCGTGCTGCTGGCGATCTTCGGCGGCGCGCTGTTCGGCATGATGCGGGGCTTCGTCACCGAAGTGATTTCGCTGTTTGCCTGGGTCGCATCGATCGTCGCGCTCAAGCTGTTTCATGGCCCCGCCACCAAGCTGCTCATCCATGTCGTCGGCAATCCGAGCGGCGCCAGCGTGCTGGCCTTCGCGCTGGTCTTCCTGATCGTCTATGCGGGCGGCAAGCTGATTGCGGGGACGCTGGGGCAGCGGATGCGCACCTCCGTGCTCGGGCCGCTGGACCGGGTGCTGGGCTTCGGCTTCGGCGCACTGAAGGGGCTGATCATCGTCACGCTGGGCTATCTGCTGATCAACCTGGGCTATGACACGCTATATGGCGCCACCTCCGAGCGTCCCGGCTGGATGCGCCATTCGCGGACCCATCCACTGCTCAACGCGACCGGGCGGGCGATCGTCGACTGGGTGGGCAACCGCCGCAAGCAGGGCGGACTGATCGGCGAAGACCCCAAGACCGGGACGAAGAGCGAGGACTGATCCCGTCGCGTCGCATGGCACGGTTGCCTTGTGATTTGTTCATGTTATGTTCCGATATGGACGACTCGCCATACCCGCTGCCGCCCGCGATCAAAGGGCGGGGGGCCGTCTCCGCGCGGCCGAGCGCGCGCTTCGACGACAAGGGGCGCGAGAGCGACGGCGACTGGCTGGACCTGCGCGAGGGGATCGATGGGGAAGGGCCGCCGCCGCGCACCGAGGTGACGATCGAGCATCCCCGTACGATCCTGACCCGCAACCAGTCTCCCGACATACCCTTCGACCGCTCGATCAACGCCTATCGCGGCTGCGAGCATGGCTGCATCTATTGTTTCGCGCGCCCGACCCATGCCTATCAGAACCTGTCGCCGGGGCTCGATTTCGAGACGAAGCTGTTCGCGAAGCCCGATGCGGCCGCGCTGCTGCGCAAGGAGCTGGCGAAGCCCGCCTATCGCTGCGCGCCGATCGCTATCGGCACCAACACCGATCCCTATCAGCCGATCGAGGAGCGGTATCGCATCACGCGGGAGATATTGGAGGTGCTGGCCGAGCATGACCATCCGGTGGTGATCACGACCAAATCGGCGCGCGTCGTGCGCGATCTCGACCTGCTCGGGCCGATGGCCGCGAGGGGGCTGACCTCGGTTATGATGTCTATGACGACTCTCGATCCCGTGCTGGCGCGGCGGATGGAGCCGCGCGCCTCCGCGCCGCGCCAGCGGATCGCGGCGATCCGGGCGCTCAGCGAGGCGGGGGTACCGACCTCGATCAGCGTTTCCCCGATCGTGCCGGCGATCAACGATCATGAGATCGAGGCGATCGTCGAAGCCGGGGCCGAGGCTGGCGCGCGCAATGCCTTCTCGATCGCAGTGCGCCTGCCGCATGAGGTGGCGCCGCTGTTCCGCGAGTGGCTGGCCGTCCATTATCCGGATCGCGCGGCCAAGGTGATGGCACTGATCGGCGCCATGCGCGGCGGCCGCGACAATGCGCCCGACTTCTTCGATCGCTTCCGGCCCAAGGGCGCCTATGCCGCCGCACTCCACGCCCGGTTCAGGCTGGCCTGCCGCCGACATGGTTTGAACGCTGTCCGTTTCGAGGTCCGCACCGACCTGTTCCGCGTGCCGACCAATCAGCTGAGCCTTCTCTGATTTCGTTGTTTCGCCTGCGATTCCGCAACCCTGCGGCAAATCGATCGTTTTCCCGGCCATATCCCGGATCAGGAGACAGCCATGTTGGAAGACAAGACCACCCGCAGCTTCGCGATCGGCGCGGCGGCCGGATTGACCGCGGGGCTGGCCGCCAACGCCGTGCGCAAGATCTTCGTCCAGGCGCCCACGCTGGCGGCGGGCGAATGGGATGACGCGCTGGCTGCCGAGCATCAGGCGACCCTCAAGCTGTTCGACCAGATCCAGTCGACCGAAGACGGCCACGTCACCCGCCGCCGGCTGCTGCTCACACAGATCGGCCACGCGCTGGCCAAGCATGCGATGCAGGAGGAGAACGCCGTCTATGCCAGTCTGCGCACCCATGGCCAGGTCGGCGAGGCGGACAAGCTCAACGGCGATCACGGCTATGTGAAGCAATATCTGTTCGAGCTGGGCGGTATGGCTGCGGACCATCCGCAGTTCCTGCCCAAGATCGCCGATTTCCGCGCGATGCTGGAGGAGCATATGCGCGAGGAAGAGGAGAAGGTCTTTCCGCGCCTGCGCTCCGTGCTGAGCGAGGAGGACAATGCGAAACTGACCAAGGCGATGAATCTGGAAGGGTTGAAGCTCGCCTGACCCGTTCAGGCCTGCCCTGCTTGGAGCGGAGATGCCCCGGCGCGCCTTCGCGCGTGCGGCCGAGGCAGCAGTGATATCCTCTATCTCTCCATGAGTCGCGGCATCAGCTCGACGAAGTTGCAGGGCATGTGACGGCTGTCGAGCTGATAGACCAGGATATCGTCCCATCCGTCCCTGACCGCGCCCGTGGAGCCGGGGAGCGCAAAGATATAGGTGCCGCGCGCGACGCAGGCGGTGGCGCGCGACTGGATCGTCGAGGTGCCGATCTTGGCATAGCTCAGCCAACGGAACAGTTCGCCAAAGCCCGGGATTTCCTTGTCCCACACGCGCTGCAGCGCCTCGGGCGTGACGTCCCGGCCGGTGACGCCGGTGCCGCCGGTGGTGATGACGCAGTCGATCTCCGGATCGTCTATCCAGCCATGTAGCCGCGCGACGATGCGATCGACGTCGTCGATGACGATCGCACGGTCGGCGACGATGTGATTGGCGGCTTCGATACGCCCGACGAGGGCGTCGCCCGACCGGTCCTCGGCAAGGCTGCGACTGTCGGAAACGGTGAGGACCGCGATGCGGACCGGGTAAAAGGGGAGATCTTCCTTGATCGGCATTCTACATCCTCTTCCGCTCATCCCGAGAAGGGACTGAGCATCGGCGAAGGCCCGTCTCGAAGGATGCACGGCCCGTCGAGACGCCATTTCGACATCTCAATGGCTCCTCAGGGTGAGCAGGTAAAGCGTGGCGGCGCGCGAGCGGCCGGTTCAGTCCGCCGCCGCGGTCGCCCCCAGCGAGGTCAGCCGGACCGCGTCGCGGCCCGGGAGGCCAGGAAAGCGCGGCCAAAGGCCCTGGGCGATCGCCATCAGGCTGGGCGCGTGGGCGCCGGTGTGGCGCTGATACATCCAGTAATTGCGCAGCACGATCGCGACGTAGGCGCGGGTTTCGACGAACGGAATCGATTCGATGAACAGCAGCGGATCGGCGAGATTGCGGCCGCGCGCGTTCCAGTTCGCCACCGAGGTCGGCCCCGCATTATAGGCGGCGATCACCTTGGGTAGCAGGCCGCCGGTGCCGCTGTTGTCGGCCAGTTCGCGCAGATAGGCCTGGCCCAGTTCGATGCTGGTCGCGGGCTGGCTGAGCGAGGCGGGATCGAGGGTGCGGCCGAGATGACGGGCTACCATTTGGGCGGTGCCGGGCATCAGCTGCATCACTCCGCGCGCGCCGGCCGAGCTGACCGCGTTGGTCTTGAACTGCGATTCCTGGAGTGCATGGGCGAAGATCAACGCCTTATCGACCTGCCAGCCCGAGGCCGGGGTCCAGGCCGGAACGGGGTAGCGCGCGGACGCGGAAAGTTGCGCGCCCGAAGGGCCGTTCTGGGCCAGCCAGATCTGCGTCGCGGGCAGATTCAGCCGGGCGGCGAGGTGGATCAGCGATTCGTGATCGCGGCTGAGCCCGATCTTCGCCTGATGGCGCAGCATATCCTCGGCCAGGCCAGACTCGCCGATCTCGGCGAGCGCGGTCGCGCGGCGGACGTTGGGGATGGCGCCGATCGCGGCCCAGTCGTTGGCGGTGAGCTTCAGATTGCCGACATTGTCGTCGATCAGGCCGAGAGCGGCCTGCGCGACCATGCCGTAGAAGCTTTCCTTCATCCGCGCAGCCGACCGCAGACGCGGCTCGACCCGCTCGGGATGGGCACAGGCCATGTCGGCGCGGGTCGTCCAATAGAGGCCGGCGGCGATCATCTCGGGATCGCGTGCGCGTGCTGAAACCTCCTCGAAGGCGGTGCCGGCGGCCTGGCAATCCTTCTGGCGCCAGGCGGCGAGGCCGGCGACCCAACTCGCCTGCACGGCCCAGTCGCCCACGCCCGAACGGGCACGGTCGGCGACGCGACGGGCGCTGGCATCGTCACCGGAGAGATAATAGGCCCAGGCGGTGCGCTGCAGCCATTCGGCCTGCGCTTCGGGGGAGAGGTCCGCGAGCCGGCCATTGACGATCGCCTCGGCTTCGCTCGGCCGGTCGCTGCGCAGTAGCGGGTTCGCGACCTGCGAAAGGGCGGCGGCGGCGCGGTCATTGCGCTGCGAACGTGCGGTCTGGCGTTTCGACGGGCCGGCGAAGCGGACAAGCCCGCGAGTCGCCGGCAGCAGCGGTGCGGCGAGCCCGCGACGCGATGCCAGCGCGGCAATATCGCCGGCCTGCGGCAGATCGGGCGCCGTGGCGAGCAATGTGGCCAGCGTCTGGTCGGCGACCTTGGGGGAGCCCTTGGCGAGGATCAGTTCGGCCTGGGCGACATCGGTCAGCGGACCGGCGGGCAGCGCGTCTATCCCGCTTTGGGCGGTCGCCCAGTCATCGGCATGGATCGCGGCGAAGATCGTGCGGTAGCGGCTGCGCTGATCGGCGGTGAGCCCCGATACGATCGGCAGCGGCTGGGCCGCGGCGGCGACACCAGCCGCGGCGGCCGGTACGAGCACGGCATTCTGCGCGGAGGCGAGCGAGGGAAGGGCGGCGGCAAGCGCGCCGGCAAGCAGGATAGTCCGCATCATTCGATCAATTTCATCAATAGCTGCAGGTCTTCCCAGGCACGGCGTTTCTGCTGGGGGTGCTGCAGCAAGGTTCGGGGGTGGAAGGTCGCGACGGCCCGGGTGGCGCCGCCGGTCAGCTGGACGTCATGAACCCGGCCGCGCGCCTCGACAAAGCCGAGGTTTAGGAAGGCGCGCGACGGCGCCTCTCCCATCAGCAGCAAGGCACGGGGGCGGGCGAGTGCGACATGGTGGCGCGCCAGTTCGTTGAACAGCGCACCGGTCGTCTTGTCGACATAGGCGCCTGTCGGACGGCCGGGCGCCATGGCGCACAGATAGAGGGACTGGCGATCCCGCTTCATCGCGCCGATCATATTGTCGAACAGCGCGCCTTCGGGACCGCTGAGCAGCCGGCCCGCTTCCGGATCGCCGGCCTCGGGCAGGTCGACCAGTACCATCAGCCCGGATGCGGGATTGCCCATCGATGCGACCCGCGCCGACGGCGGCATGGCGAGCCGCTCGGTTGATAGGAGCCAGGCCTGGAAAGAAGCGAGATCGCCCGGAAAGGAAGGGGCCGCCGGCGGTACGGCGATCGCCGGGGCCGATGCCGGGGTGGGCCGGGGCGCAGAGGTCGCTATCCTGACCGCATCCTGGACGACTACGGGTTCGGCCGGCCGCTCGACCCTGGCCAGCCAGTCGCGCGGGGCTTCGTCGATCAGCGTGTCGAAACCGGCCTCCTGCCACCAGCCGATCAGGCTGGTGAGATGCTCCGCCGAAACATGATTTGCCCCCAAATCCATGGTCCAGACTAAAGGGAGGGGTTGACGAACAGGTCAATCTGAAGGCAGCGGCTTTGGGGCATGACGTTTTTTTGATGCGATGACCGGATCGTAGGGACACCGGATAGAGGACAAGGGGCAGGATATGTCGAACCGCGAATCGATGGCCTATGATGTGGTTATCGTCGGTGCCGGACCGGCCGGGCTCGCCGCGGCGATCCGGCTGAAGCAGCTGGCAATCGAATCAGGCAGCGAGCTGGCGGTCTGCGTTCTGGAAAAGGGCTCCGAGGTCGGCGCGCACATATTGTCGGGTGCCGTGGTCGACCCGATCGCGCTGGACGAACTGCTGCCCGAATGGCGCGACATGGACAGCCCGCTGACTGTTCCGGTGACCGAGAATCATCACTGGATACTGACCAAGAACCGCCAGTTCTCGATGCCGCACATCGCGATGCCCGGCTTCATGCACAACAAGGGCACCTATACGCTGTCGCTCGGCAATCTCTGCCGCTGGCTTGCCGGCCAGGCGGAAAATCTGGGCGTCGAGATTTTCCCCGGCTTTGCCGCCGCCGAGATTCTCTACAATGAGGACGGCTCGGTGAAGGGCGTCGCGACCGGCGACATGGGCGTCAGCCGCGAGGGCGAGCACAAGCCGGACTATCAGCCGGGCATGGAGCTGCACGCGAAATATACCTTCTTTGCCGAAGGCGTGCGCGGCCATCTGTCGAAGGTGCTGAAGGGGCATTTCGACCTGGAGGCCGATAGCGAGCCGCAGACCTATGCGATCGGCATCAAGGAATTGTGGGATATCGATCCGGACAAGCATGTTCCGGGCCGCGTGATCCACACCCAGGGCTGGCCGCTCACCGATGAGGTCGGCGGCGGTTTCCTCTACCATCAGGCAAACAATCAGGTCGCGCTCGGCTTCGTCGTCGGTCTTGGCTACAAGAACCCACACGTCTATCCGTTCGAGGAATTCCAGCGCTGGAAGCAGCACCCGAAGATCCGCGAGATCCTCGAGGGTGGCCGTCGGGTCTCCTATGGCGCGCGGGCGATCAACGAGGGCGGCTGGCAGGCCGTGCCGAAGCTGACCTTCCCCGGCGGGGCGCTGATCGGCTGCTCGGCCGGCTTCGTCAACGTCCCCCGCATCAAGGGCAGCCACACCGCAATGAAATCAGGCATGCTCGCCGCCGAGGCGGCGTTCGATGCGCTCGCGCAGGCGCGCAGCGGCGACGAACTGACCGCCTATCCGCAGGCCCTGGAGCAAAGCTGGATCGCCAAGGAGCTGAAGATCGTCCGCAACGCGGAACCCTTCGTTGCCAAATATGGACCGTTTGCGGGCACCTTGCTGGCGGGTGCCGATATGTGGATGCGCAATCTGGGCATCGGGCTTCCCTTCACCCTCAAGCATCACAAGGATAATGAGGGCATGTGGCGCCAGGATATCGCGCCGAAGATCGATTATCCCAAGCCCGACGGCGTGATCAGCTTCGATCGCCTTTCTTCGGTCTTCCTGTCGAATACCAATCATGAGGAGGATCAGCCGGTCCACCTCCAGCTCAAGGACCCGTCGGTCCCGATCGACATCAACCTGCCCTTCTACGACGCGCCCGAACAGCGTTATTGCCCGGCAGGCGTCTATGAGATCGTCGGCCGCGAAGAAGGCGCCCCGCGCCTGCAGATCAACGCGCAGAACTGCGTCCACTGCAAGACCTGCGACATCAAGGATCCCACCCAGAACATCAACTGGGTGACGCCCGAGGGCGGTGGCGGGCCGAACTACCCGAATATGTGATGCGTGCCGGGAGGAGACTTCCGGCACGCCTATCTTTCGCCGTTCCGCATGACGAGGCTGTGCAGGCTATCGGCGTTCGCACGCACCCCAGTCGCCGCTGCGGCAGGCCTGGACCTGCTCACGCCATGCCGCGCGCTGCTTTTCGTAGCGTTCCATGGCCTTCCGGTTCGCCGTGCGGACGTCGGCATTGGAACGATCGCGGCGGTCCACCACGCCCTGGGCGCCGCGATTCAGCTCGATCGTCCGCAGCCGGTCGGCCCGGTGCTCGGCATCCTCAGGCTGGGCGTGGAGGGCGGACGGCAGGCCGGCGATCAGCGCCAGGGCGAAAGTCAGGGCATGGGGACGGCGGGGCATGACCGGGACTTTACGGCCCCAGGCTTGCGCCTTGCTGAACCGCACCGCGCTTGCCTTGTCGCGCGAGCCCCGATATGCGGCGGTGCAATGTCCACTCCGCGCAAGACTCTCTCGCTCAGCCGCGTCGTCGCGCCCGCCGAAGGGCCGGCGTTGTCGGCCGAGGCGCAGATCATCGCCCAGGCTGTACGGCGCAAGCTGTGCATCACCGCGGTGTATAACCGCACCGGCATGACGATCGCGCCGCATATCCTCTATACGAAGCATGACGACCCTTTCATCGATGGCGTCGTCACCCTGCGCGACGGCAAGGTACCGGCCGAGCCCAAGCTGGGCACCTTCAAGCTGGCGGGGCTCAACAGCGTCTCGCTGACGGCGGACGCCTTCACCGTTCAGCCGCTCTACGATCCCGCCGACGCCAAATATGAAGGCGTCACCGTCGCCAAGGTCGATTAGCGAATCCGGCTTTCGAGCCGCCACCATGACGGGCGAATGGCCGCGATGTGCCGGGCCGCCGCGTCCCGATCCCGGTCCGAAGCGAACAGCGCGAAGCATGTAGCCCCCGATCCCGACATGCGGGCCAGGATCGTGCCGGGCTGTTCCCCAAGAATGGCCACCACATCAGCGATGACGGGGGACAGCGCCCGGGCCGGGGTCTCCAGGTCGTTGCGTCCGGCCAGCGCTGCCGCCAGCGGATCGCCGGCATCGAGTCCGCCCCGATCGCGTCCGTCCCAGCCAGAAAAGACCGGGCCGGTCGCCAGCGCTATGCCGGGATTGACGAGCAGCAGCGGCATGCCCGCCAGCCCTGTCGCCTCGACCGGATGCAGCTCGTCACCCCGTCCATCACCCCGCGTCGTCATCGATAGCAGGCATGCGGGGACATCGGCGCCCAGCCCGGCGGCGATGCTGTCTATGCGCGGATCGTTAGGGCCAATGCCCCATAGCCGCGACAGCAGCCGGATGGCCGCGGCGGCATCGGCCGATCCGCCGCCGATCCCGGCTGCGACCGGCAACCGCTTGTCCAGCCGGATCGCCGGAGCCTGGCCCGTACCTGGCAGGGATGCGAGGCCGCGAACGGCGCGCATCACCAGATTGTCCTCCGCATCCGTGCCGCCGAGCGCCCCGGCAAAGGGGCCGGTAATGGTCAGCCCCGGAGGGCCCTCCACCACCTCGACGACATCGCCATGCTCGGCAAAGGCGAAGATCGTCTCGATATCATGATAGCCGTCGTCGCGCCGCCGCCGGACATGCAGCGCCAGGTTGATCTTTGCAAAGGCGGTTTCGAGCATTGGCGGGGGGCAGGTGCGTTTGGGTCAGTTCGCGCCCAGCCTGGGGCCGGGGCCGTCGGTGAGCTTGCGGTTGAGCCGCTCCGCCTCCCGCTTGTCGGCCTGGACCAGCGCAGCGCGCCAGGCATAGCGTGCCTCGATCCGCCGTCCGACGGCCCAATAGGCATCGCCGAGATGTTCGTTGATCACCGATTGGCCCGGTTCGCCCGCGACGGCCCGTTCGAGCGCGGCGATCGCGCCGGCATAATTGCCGCGCTTGAAGTAGAGCCAGCCCAGCGAGTCCGCGATCGCCGCGTCATTGGGGTCGAGCCCGCTCGCCCGCTCGATGAAGATCTGTGCCTCGACGAGATTCTCGCCCCGGTCGAGCATGCCATAGCCCAGATAGTTGAGCACGATCGGCTGGTTGGGGGCGAGCTGGCTCGCCTGGCGCAGCATGGCTTTCGCTGACGGCCAGTCGCCGGCGCGGTCGAGGGCGCCGGCCTTCAGGAAAAGATGGGCCCAGCTCGGCGAGCCCTGCGCCTGATCGATGTCGATGGCGCGCTGATAGGCGCGGGCAGCATCGGCGGGCCGATCGAGATCGGAGAGTATGCCGCCGAGTTCGGTGAAGGTGGAGGCCGTCGCGCCAGGCTGCTGGGCGGCCCTTTCGGCATCGGCCAGGGCCGCCTGCCGGTCGCCCATGGCCAGCAGGATAGTGCCGCGCTCCTGGCGCGCTGCCTCGAATAGCGGGTTGTCGGCCGGAACCTGGCCGATCAGCGCGATCGCCGCTGCATGATAGCCGTTCGCCGCGAGCAGGTCGGCGGTTGCGATCGTCGCGGCGGCATTGCCGGGCGCCAGATGGCTGGCAAGCCGCGCCAGCTGCAGCGAGACCGGCGAGCGGCCATCACCCTTCACGTCGATCGCGAGCTGCGCGAACAGCTCCGACAGGCCCAGTTCGGCGGTATCGATCGCTCCGCCCAGCGGCCGGCCCGCATCCAGGGCCGCCCGCGCGGCGGCCAGTTCGGGAGCCCTGCCCTCCAGCACCGCGCGGGCGTTGGCGGTGTCGCCGCGCTTGGCGAGCAGTGCGCCCGCCGCCAGCTGAAGCCGCAGTGAGCGGCTGTCCTGGGCGACAACCAGGCTGCGCAGATCGGCGAGCGTATCGGAACGGCCCGCGGCGAGCGCGATCAACAGATGATGGTCGCGGGCATAGGCATTGGCGAGCTGCGAGCCGGGACTCGTCGCCACGAGCCGGGCCGGATCGCTCTTCTTCTGGCCATAGGCCACCCAGCCGCGCATCACCGGGGTCAGGAAGGCGAACATCTGCTCCCGGTCGATCCGCTGGATCAGGGCGTCGGCGCGTTTCCAGTCGTGCGCGGCCACAGCCTCGGTGAACAGCATCAGCACCGCATCCGGCGGGAGCGCGCCGAGCCGATCGAGCTGCGCGGCGGCAAGGCCGGCCAGCTTGAAATTGCCGGCGGTCAACGCCTGCCGATAGGCGCGCAACGCCAGCCGCTTGTCGTCGGGCGCGGCCTCCAGCAGCCTAGCATAGCTGGTCGCGGCGGCATCGGGCATGCCCCCCGCATCGGCGAGCCGGGCGCGGACATATTGCCGCAGTTCGGCCGATGTTTCGCTGAC
>SCUQ01000035.1 GCA_004297635.1 Rhizorhabdus sp.
CGATCAGCCGCGAGGCGCACACCACGCTGGCCATTGCCATGAACCGGATCGGCGGCAAGTCGAACACCGGCGAAGGCGGCGAGGAGCCGGACCGGTTCAAGCCGCTGGCAAACGGGGATTCGATGCGCTCGGCGATCAAGCAGGTCGCCTCGGGCCGGTTTGGCGTGACCACCGAATACCTGGTCAATGCCGACGATATCCAGATCAAGATGGCCCAGGGCGCCAAGCCCGGCGAAGGCGGCCAGCTGCCGGGCCACAAGGTCGACAAGGTGATCGGCAAGACCCGTCACTCGACCCCGGGCGTCGGCCTCATCTCGCCCCCACCGCACCATGACATCTATTCGATCGAGGATCTGGCCCAGCTGATCCACGACCTGAAGAACGTCAACACCGGCGCGCGCATCTCGGTGAAGCTCGTTTCCGAAGTCGGCGTCGGCACCGTCGCGGCAGGCGTTTCCAAGGCGCGCGCCGATCATGTCACCATCTCGGGCTATGAGGGCGGCACCGGCGCTTCGCCGCTGACGTCGCTCACCCACGCCGGCAGCCCTTGGGAAATCGGTCTTGCCGAAACCCAGCAGACCCTGCTGCTCAACGGCCTGCGCAGCCGCATCGCGGTACAGGTCGACGGCGGCATCCGCACCGGCCGCGACGTCGCCATCGGTGCGCTGCTCGGCGCCGACGAGTTCGGCTTCGCCACCGCCCCGCTGATCGCGGCAGGCTGCATCATGATGCGCAAATGCCATCTGAACACCTGCCCCGTCGGCGTCGCGACGCAGGATCCGGTGCTGCGTGCGCGGTTCACCGGTCAGCCCGAGCATGTCATCAACTATTTCTTCTTCGTGGCCGAAGAGCTCCGCCAGATCATGGCCGACATGGGCTTCCGCACGATCCAGGAGATGGTCGGCCGGGTCGACCGCATCGACATGCGCAAGGCGCTCAGCCACTGGAAGGCCCATGGTGTCGATCTCGGCCGCCTGCTCCACCAGGCGCAGCCGGCGATGGGCAACACACTCTACTGGTCCGAAACGCAGAATCACGGCCTCGACGCCGCGCTCGACAATGATCTTATCGCGGCCGCCCGGCCTGCGCTGGACGATGGCGAGCCGGTGGTGATCGAGCGGCCGGTGGTCAACGTCAACCGCACCGTGGGCGCAATGCTCTCCGGTGAAGTGGCGCGGCGTTACGGCCATGCCGGCCTTCCCGAGAACAGCATCACCGTGCGGCTGACCGGTGTCGCCGGACAGAGCTTCGGCGCCTTCCTGGCCCATGGTGTCACGCTGGAACTGACCGGTGACGGTAATGACTATGTCGGCAAGGGCCTTTCCGGCGGCCGGGTGATCGTCCGCCAGCCCGGCCATGTGAAGCGCAACCCGCTCGAGAACATCATCGTCGGCAACACGGTGCTGTATGGCGCCATCGCGGGCGAAGCCTATTTCCAGGGCGTCGCGGGCGAACGTTTCGCCGTCCGCAATTCCGGGGCTATCGCGGTGGTCGAAGGTACTGGCGACCATGGCTGCGAATATATGACCGGCGGCGTCGTCGCCGTGCTCGGAAAGACCGGCCGTAATTTCGCGGCCGGCATGTCGGGCGGCATCGCCTATGTCTATGACGAGGACGGGCTTTTCCGCGAACGGTGCAACCTCGCGATGGTCGATGTCGAGCCGATCGCCCCGGGTCCCGACAGCGAGGACGGCAGCGGCCGTCCGCAGCAGCGGGCCGCCAGCGTCAATGACTATGGCATGGGCGACATGCTCCGCCATGACGCGGATCGGCTGCGCATCCTGCTGGAGCGTCACCACCTTCACACCGGCAGCGCCCAGGCAGGCGCGTTGCTGGACGACTGGCAGACCACCCTCACCCGCTTCGTGAAGGTTATGCCGCGTGACTATGCCCGCGCGCTGCGGCAGCTGGAGGCCGAGCGCCTCGCCGCCGCCACCGTCGCCGCGGAATGATCGGAGTAGATTAAGTGGGCAAGGCTACCGGATTTCTCGAAATCGAGCGCAAGGACCGCGGCTATCTGCAGCCGGACGAGCGCCTGAAGAACTGGAACGAATTCGTCGTTCCGATGGAAGACAGGGCGCTGAAGGATCAGGCCGCGCGCTGCATGAACTGCGGCATCCCCTTCTGCCACAATGGCTGTCCGGTGAACAATATCATCCCGGACTGGAACCATCTCGTCTATGAATCGGATTGGAAGAATGCACTAGAAGTGCTTCATTCCACGAATAATTTTCCGGAATTTACCGGCCGTGTCTGCCCTGCTCCCTGCGAAGCGGCCTGTACGCTGAACATCCAGGACAACCCGGTCACGATCAAGTCGATCGAATGTGCGATCGTTGATCGGGGATGGGAAGAAGGCTGGATCGTCCCGCAGCTTCCGACGCGGCGGACCGGCAAGTCCGTCGCAGTGGTGGGTTCGGGTCCGGCGGGTCTGGCCTGTGCCCAGCAGCTCGCCCGCGCCGGCCACAGCGTGACCCTGTTCGAGAAGAATGACCGGATGGGCGGCCTGCTGCGCTACGGCATTCCCGACTTCAAGATGGAAAAGCACCTCATCAACCGCCGGTTGGTGCAGATGGAAGCCGAAGGCGTCACGCTGCGCACCTCGACCGAGGTAGGCGTCCAGGTATCGCTCGACTCGCTGAAGGGGAATTTCGACGCGGTCGTCCTGTCCGGCGGCGCCGAAAAGCCGCGCCCGCTCGAAATCCCGGGATTCGAACTGCAGGGCGTCCGCTATGCGATGGAGTTCCTGACCCAGCAGAACAAGCGGGTGGCCGGTGACGACGAGGTGCGCGCAGCGCCGCGCGGCTCGCTGACCGCGACCGGCAAACATGTCGTCGTTATCGGCGGTGGCGATACCGGATCGGATTGCGTCGGCACCTCGAACCGTCAGGGCGCCGCCTCGGTGACGCAGCTCGAAATCATGCCCAGACCGCCTGAAAAGGAAGCCAAGGCGCTCAGCTGGCCGAACTGGCCGCTCAAGCTGCGCACCTCGTCGAGCCATGAAGAAGGCTGCGAGCGCGACTGGTCGGTCGTCACCAAGCGGGCGATCGGCAGCAACGGCCAGCTGACTGCGCTCGAATGCGTCCGCGTCGAATGGATCGACGGAAAGATGCAGGAAGTGCCGGGTAGCGAGTTCACGCTGAAGGCCGATCTGGTTTTCCTGGCAATGGGATTCCTCGGGCCCAACAGCTCGGGCATGATCGAGCAGGCCGGCGTCGAGCTCGATCCGCGTGGCAATGTCAGGGCGAATACGACCGACTATGCCACCAGCCAGGACGGCATTTTCGCCTGTGGCGATATGCGCCGTGGCCAGAGCCTGATCGTCTGGGCGATCCGCGAAGGCCGGCAATGCGCCCGCGCCGTCGATCTTCACCTGATGGGCGCGACGGATTTGCCGCGCTGAGCGCAGGGCGAGACGGTAACAGCCGGCGGGTTCACCCCCGCTGGCTTGCCCTTCGGCATACCTGCCCTATCTAGGTCCTGCGGGACCGGGCCCCTCTGGCGATCTCACTCGATCGTGATGTCGGACCGCATCGAGCAAGCTCGGTGCCCTGGGTCGTTGCTTCCCTCCGGCGCCGGCCGAACGAGGGAGATGTTGCATGACCATGAACTGCCCCGTCTGCGCGGTGCCGCTGACGATGAGTAACCGCCAGAATGTCGAGATCGACTATTGCCCGCAATGTCGCGGCGTCTGGCTCGATCGCGGTGAGCTGGACAAGATCATCGAGCGCTCCGCCGCAGAACTGGTGCCGACGGCGGCGCCAGTTCAGGCTGCGCCGTCTCAGGGCTACGCACTGCCGCCGCAACAGCAGCCCTATGGCTACCGCCACGACGACCGCTACAAGCACAAGCGAAAGAAAAGCTTCCTGGAGGAGCTGTTCGACTGAGGCCTCCCCTGCCTCCGAAGCGTCGGATGAGACATGGCGAAGGCCGAAAGAAGAAGGGCGCCGGATATATCCGACGCCCTTTCTTTTTCTCAAGCCGCCTGCTTCGCCCGGCTGGCGCGCTTGCGCTCATGCGGATCGAGGTGGCGCTTGCGCAGCCGGATCGACTTCGGCGTCACTTCGACGAGTTCGTCATCGTCGATATAGGCGATCGCCTGCTCCAGCGTCATCCGCTTGGGCGGGGTCAGGCGGATCGCGTCGTCCTTGCCGCCCGAGGCGCGGAAGTTGGTGAGCTGCTTCGCCTTCATCGGGTTGACCTCGAGATCATCGGTCTTGGCATTCTCGCCAATGACCATGCCCTCGTAGAGCGCCTCGCCGTGGCCGACGAACAGGATGCCGCGCTCTTCGAGCGGCCCGAGCGCATAGCTGTTGGCCTCGCCGGCGCCGTTCGAGATCAGCACGCCATTCTTGCGGCCTTCGATATTGCCCTTGTGGGGACCATATTTCTCGAACAGCCGGTTCATGATGCCGGTGCCACGCGTATCCGACAGAAACTCGCCATGATAGCCGATCAGGCCGCGCGACGGCGCCGAGAAGGTGATGCGGGTCTTGCCGCCGCCCGACGGGCGCATATCGGTCAGCTCCGCCTTGCGGATCGCCATCTTCTCGACGACGGTGCCCGAATATTCCTCGTCCACATCGATGACGACGGTCTCGTACGGCTCGGTCTTCTTGCCGCCCTCATCCTCGCCGAAGATCACGCGCGGACGCGAAATGCCCAGCTCGAAACCTTCGCGGCGCATCGTCTCGATCAGCACGCCCAGCTGAAGCTCACCGCGGCCGGCGACTTCATAGCTGTCCTTGTCGGCGCTTTCGGTCACCTTGATCGCGACATTCGATTCGGCTTCGCGGAACAGGCGGTCCCGGATCATGCGGCTCGTCACCTTGGTGCCCTCGCGGCCCGCCATCGGGCTGTCGTTCACCGCGAAGCGCATCGACAGGGTCGGCGGATCGATCGGCTGCGCGTGCAGCGGCTCCGACACCGCAGGGTCGGCGATCGTGTTTGCCACGGTCGCGACCGTCAGGCCTGCGATCGAGATGATGTCGCCGGCATTGGCCTCGTCGACCGGAACGCGCTCCAGGCCACGGAACGCCATGATCTTCGACGCACGGCCGGTTTCGACGATCTTGCCGTCGGGATCGAGCGCGTGGATCGGCTGGTTGGTCTTGACCGATCCGGAGAAGACCAGGCCGGTCAGGATGCGACCGAGGAAATTGTCGCGATCGAGCAGCGTCACCAGGAACTTGAACGGACCGTCCGGATCGGCCTTCGGCGCAGGCACATGATCGACGATCTTCTGAAACAGCGGCGCCAGCGTGCCCGAACGGGCCGAGGCATCGTCGCTGGCATAGCCGTTGCGGCCGCTGGCGAAGAGGACGGGGAAGTCGAGCTGCTCGTCATTCGCCTCGAGCGATACGAACAGGTCGAACACCTCGTCGAGCACTTCCTGGGTACGCTCGTCAGGACGGTCGATCTTGTTGACGACGACGATCGGGCGCAGGCCCAGCGCCAGCGCCTTGCCGGTGACGAACTTGGTCTGCGGCATCGCCCCTTCGGACGAATCGACCAGCAGGATCACGCCATCGACCATCGACAGGATACGCTCCACCTCGCCGCCGAAATCGGCGTGGCCGGGGGTATCGACGAT
>SCUQ01000036.1 GCA_004297635.1 Rhizorhabdus sp.
CTCGCCTCGATCGTCACGTCCAGCGTCGCATCGCCCGCATCGAAGCTGACGACGGCATCGGCGGGATGATCAGCGCCGCGCGCATCACGGGGGAAGATGACGGTGCCATGCGCCGGGGTGAACTCGACCGCGAGATCATGTTGCCAATGTTTGCACAGTTGCTGGAGATAGCGGCTCGCCGACCGGGTCGGCACCGAAGAGACGGCCGCCGCCATCACAGCCGCTCGATCTTGCGCGCGGTCTCGTCGAGCAGGGCGGCAATGTCGTGCGCGATGTCCGGATTGCGATCCGCGCGGGACATGCGCTCGCGCAGTGCCATGGCCAAGTTGATCATAGCGCGCTTCACCGGCGACCGATCATTGCCGCTGCTTTCCTGGCCGAGGGTGTCGAGCCGCGCGAACAGCGCTTCGATCCGGTCGGCCTGCTCTCCGATCTCGAGCTTGCCGGCCTCGGTGATCGCGAACAGCCGCTTCGATCCTTCGGCCGCCTGCTCGGCGATCTGCCCCATATCCTCCAGCATCGTGATCGTCGGATAGACGACGCCGGGGCTCGGTGCATAGGCACCGCCCGACCGTTCCTCGACCGCCTTGATCAGGTCATAGCCGTGGCGCGGCTGCTCGCCGATCAGCGCCAGCAGGACGAGGCGCAACTCCGCACCGTCGAATATCCGGCGCCGCCCGCGACCACCGCCGCGACCACCGCCGAAACCGCCAAAGCCCTCTTCGAAGACATCGCCGAAGCTGCCGCCGAAACCGCCGCCGAAGCGACCATGGCGACCGCGCATCGCATGCCAGTCATGATGGCCCTCGCCATGATGACGTTTGTGAAAACCGAACATGAAATCCTACCTATCCTTGGGTGTATCGAATCAATCTCGATACAACTAAGATATATCTTAGAATGATTTCGGCAAGGGAAAATCGCACGCCCCCTGTGCGCCCCGGCTATCGTTGTTTATATCGGGCGGGATGGCCGACCTTTTTGCGCCCGAACCCTCCGCTGCGGTGCCCGCCGAAGCCGCGCCGCTCGCCGAACGGCTGCGGCCGCAGACTCTGGACGAGGTGATCGGGCAGGAACATCTGACCGGCGCGGAGGGCGCGATCGGCCGGATGGTCGCGGCGGGACGCCTGTCCTCGCTCATTCTCTGGGGCCCGCCGGGCACCGGCAAGACGACGATCGCCCGGCTGCTCGCCGATGCGGTGGGCCTGCGCTTCGCGCCCGTCTCCGCCGTGTTTTCGGGGGTCGCCGATCTCAAGAAAATCTTCGCCGAGGCGCGCGAGCATGCCCGGCTGGGAACCCGTACGCTGCTGTTCGTGGACGAGATCCACCGCTTCAACCGCGCCCAGCAGGACAGCTTCCTGCCCTATGTCGAGGACGGGACCGTCGTGCTGGTCGGTGCGACCACGGAAAACCCGTCCTTCGAGCTGAACGCCGCACTGCTCAGCCGTGCCCAGGTGCTGATCCTCAACCGGCTCGATTCGGCGGCGCTCGGCAGGCTGATCGAGCGCGCCGAGACGGTGATGGACCGCGCGATCCCGCTGACCGAGATGGCGCGCGACGCGCTGGTCGCCTCGGCCGACGGCGACGGGCGCTTCCTGCTCAACCAGGTCGAGACCCTTTTCTCGATCGCGATCGACCATCCGCTGGAGCCTGGCGAGCTGGCCGCGCTGCTCCATCGCCGCATGGCGGTCTACGACAAGGACCGCGAAGGCCATTACAACCTGATCTCCGCCCTGCACAAATCGCTGCGGGGATCGGACCCGCAGGCGGCGCTCTACTATCTCGCGCGGATGCTGACGGCGGGCGAGGAGCCGCTTTATGTGCTGCGCCGGATGGTGCGCTTCGCCAGCGAGGATATCGGCCTGGCCGATCCGCAGGCGCTGGTCCAGTGCCTCGCCGCCAAGGACGCCTATGATTTCCTGGGATCGCCCGATGGCGAGCTGGCGATCGTCCAGGCCTGCCTCTATCTGGCGACCGCGCCCAAATCGAACGCGGCCTATGCCGCGCAGAAGGCGGCCTTCCGAACCGCGAAGGAGACCGGATCGCTGATGCCGCCCAAGAATATCCTGAATGCGCCGACGCGGCTGATGAAGGATATCGGCTATGGCAAGGGCTACGCCTATGACCCTGACGCCGAGGATGGATTTTCGGGCGACAATTACTGGCCCGAAGAGATGAGCCCGCAGGATTTCTACACGCCGACGCCGCGCGGCTTCGAGGTGAAGATCGCCGAACGGATCGCCTGGTGGAACAAGCTGCGCGCCGAACGGCAGGGCGGATGAACCGGTGCGGATGACAGCGGGTGACAAGGGCGCGATGAGGTTGGACTGGGACAAGGTGACCGCCTTCGCCGCCGCCCTGCCCGGCGCCGAACGCGCGACCCATTATGGCGGCCCCGCCGTCAAGGCGAACGGCAACGCCTTTGTCGCCCCAGGACGCGAACAGGGCAGCTTCTGCCTGATGATCGATCGCGACACCGTCGACATGCTCCGGGAGACCGATCCCGGCACCTATTGGCAGACCCCGCATTATGAGGGCTGGCCCGCGGTGCTGGTGCGCTATGACAGCACCGATCCCGAGCGCGTGCTGGCGATGATCGCGCGGGCGCATGAGCAGGCGCTCGCCAGGAAGCGGCCCAGGCCCCGCCCCAAGAAGACGGCATGACCCGGCGATTCCGGTGGTTTGCCTGCATCGACTGGTCGGGCGCGAAGGGCGAGCGGCAAAAGGGAATCGCCATCGCGATGAGCGAAGGCCCCGGCACGACGCCGCGGCTGATCGTCCGCCGCTGGTCACGGCAGGCCGTGCTCGACTGGCTGCTCGATCATGCCCGGCGGGAGAGCGACCTGCTGGTCGGCATCGACTTTTCGACCGCCCTGCCCTTCCTGGATGCCGGCGCCTATTTTCCGCGCTGGGCCGACAGCCCCGCCGATGCGCGCGCGCTGTGGCGGCAGGTCGACCGGCTCTGCGCCGGCGATCCGCACCTGCAGGCGGGCGCGTTCATCGACCATCCCGAGATCAGCCGCCATTTCCGCCGCCATGGCGGGCGGCAGGGCGACCTGTTCGGCGCGGGCAATGGCCGCTACCGGCTGGTCGAGCGCATCTGCCGCGACGATCGCCACGGCCCGGCGACAAGCTGCTTCAACCTGGTCGGCGCGGCCCAGGTCGGCAAGTCGAGCCTGACCGGCATGCGGCTGCTCCACCGGCTGGACGGCACCGTTCCGATCTGGCCGTTCGATCCGTTGCCCGAACGCGGCCCCGCGATCGTCGAGATCTATACCACGATCGCGGCGCGCGCGGCGGGCCTGGGCGGGGGCAGCAAGATGCGCGATGCCGATCGCCTGCGGGCGGGGCTGGCCGGCTACGGCATCCGCCGCGCGCCGCGCCTCGCCCAGTATGACGATCACAGCACCGACGCGATCCTGACCGCCGCCTGGCTGGCCGAAGCCGCCGCCCGCACGGATTTGTGGGCGCCGGCTGCACTTTCCGACGATATCGCCGCAATCGAGGGCTGGACCTTCGGCATTCCCTGACGCATGAGGGCACCGCCGTGCCGGCTTAGCTCAGTTGGTAGAGCACCTGATTTGTAATCAGGGGGTCGCGGGTTCGATCCCTGCAGCCGGCACCATAGATTCCTGATGATCGCGATTTGAAATCCGTCTGCTGTGCGCAAAGCCGGAAAATGGCCCGGTTCTGCGTGTTTTTCTGAGCGCTGGATCGTCGTCAGTATGCCAAGCAGACGGCGATGTGAGTTCAACAGGTGGCCGAATCCATGCCCCGTCTGCTTGAGCGAATTTTCGGAATACGCGAGGGGTGTCAGGCGCCGATCCGGATGGCGCCGCCTGATGGACAATCAGGCGACGCCGAGCAGCTCGCCCAACAGCGAACACGCACGACCGCGGGTGAGCAGTCTTTGGTTCGATACACTGTCGATGAGTTCGCCCTGCGGCCGCTTGCCCACGGCGCCCGCGACTTTGACGAGAAAGCGAAACGCTTCGCTTTCTTTGAGAGAGGCATTTGGGGAGAAGGGGATCAGGCGGGGGAGTGGCGTGTATCGGAGCACTGCACGCATCGGATCCTCGTCCGCGAGCTCCTTTGATGCGAACAGGTCAACATTCGCCAGACAGCCGAAATCGTACAGCGACTCAACATAACGGAAGAGTTCATCACGCGCGTCAATCCCTTCGAAATGGGCGCCGCTGACGCTAATCGGCAGTTCAAGGCACAGTACGATGGCCTTAACGAAGTCGCCCCAGCTGATCGGGTGGTCCGGGAAGAAGCGCCACTCCTGATCGAGAGGCAGAAAGCCCCGCAGCGCGGCCCATTGGATGCCCTCGAAATCGGCATGGTCGCCGTCCACATCGGCGAACCAGGTCAGCTTGACGTTGCGACGAATTAGTTCCGACTGGATGGTAGCAACTGGCACCTCGATCGGCGTCACGCCCTGTTCGAAGGCTATGGCGCCGGCCACGCCCGCCGCGATTCCCATATGGATGCGCGCGGCTTCGCAGCGGGTAGCGCTGAAGGCGACGTGGGTCGCACTGATCCCGCCCGGGACGATCAGGTTGTCGATCCCTTTCGGGATGATGGCCCCATAGGGGATCTGGTAGGGCGAGCGCCCGACCCGGTTGAGGAACCATCCCTCGGGATAGCGGTGGCCGGGCAGGATCACATCGGTGCAGCCGTGCGATTCCGGCATCCAGTCGCCAATCGCGATCGCGTCCCGCTTGAGCGGCGGACGGAAATTGTCGCCGGTGATGAACGGGCTGATGTCGGCCTCGGTGATGCGGACATGGCCTTCGATCCGCCGGCCCTCGCGGATGTAGAGCTGATAGGGGATATGGCCGTGATCGGTAAATTCGTCATCGGCGAGGCCGAGCTGTGGGGTGCCGCCCTCCGTCTGGATGAAATAGAGATAGCCGAGCGCATGATCGTAGAAGCGCTGGCGCAACGGCGCCCGGTCTTTGGGATGCGCCAGGATATAGTCGCGGTTCGGACCGACCAGATTGTTGCCCCGGACCATGCGGTTCACCAGGAATTTGTGGTTCACCAGCACATAGAGCGAGTTGAAATAGACCGGGCCGCCATCCGGATCGGTCGCTACCGGCGTCCAGCTGTAATGCGACGGATCATAGCCGGGCGGCGGCGATGCCAACCTATGGGGGGCAGTATCGGAGCGATCCTCGTAAAAGCGGCAATGAAGGCGGCAGGCGAAAGCCATGATGCCGTCGTCGGCCGCGCCGTCGCCATCGGGCAGGATGGAATGCGGCATCCAGCCCTCGGGAGAGGTCTCGGTGTTGCTGGAAAAGATGCGTCCGGCATGCGGTTCGAGGGCGGATCGCGCTTCGCGCCCGATGCTGAACGGCGCGCCGGCCCAGGCGAATACATCGCCTTCATAGCTGGCGTCCACGAACATGCCGCCGCGGACGATCCGTCGTTCGGTCGAAGCCGGATCGATATTCCCCTTGAGGTCGATCGCCGGCTGCCAGTGAACTTCGGTTATGCGGCCGTCGTCGACGACGACATCCACCGGAACCGCGCCGAGCAGAACCTCGAGCCCTTCGGTTTCGGCGACGAGTTCGTGCCAGATCTTCGCCACCACATGGCTTTCCCAGACCTGATCGGCTCGACGATCGAACAGCGGATCGTGCAAGCCGATCGCCGCATAATGGGCTTTGACGCGCGCTTCGACCTCCTGTGCGATACCGCTGAGTGCCTGCGGAGTGGCCGAATCGAAGCCGAAGACGCCATTGGCGTTGATGCCGCCGAGCACCCTGGTGGGCTCGAGGAGAAGCACCGTCCGGCCGGAGCGCGCCGCAGCGATCGCTGCTGAGCATCCGCCCGGATTTCCCCCAATGATGACGATCTCAGTCTGCATGATTCAAACTCTGCTGTTGAAGGAGAAGCGCTGCGGGTGATTCAGTGCTCTTTCAGGAAGCCCGTGGATATCCACGGTATCAGGGTGACTGCGACGAGGCCGATGAACACGGCGAACATATAGGGCCATATCCGGCGCATGGCCTGGGCCGGCGGTACGCGGGCAACGGCACAGGCGGTGTAATAGCCCACGCCGAACGGCGGCGTGAACAGGCCGACACCCATCGAAAGCACCACGACCATCGCATAGTGGACCTCGTGGATGCCGAGCTTCTCCGCCACCGGGAACAGCAGCGGTGCGAACAGGATGACCACCGGAATGCCTTCGAGCACGCTGCCGAGCACGATGAACAGCAGCACCGATGCGGCGAGGAAGGTGGGCGCCCCGCCCGGGAGCGCCGACATGGTGGAGAGCACGTCCATCGAGAAGCCGGACTGGGTCAGGCCCCATCCCACGGCGGTCGCGAAACCGATGATCAGCAGGATGGCGCCCGACAGGGCTGCCGCATCCACCATCATCGGGATCACGCGACGCCAGACGAACTCGCGCTGCACGAGCAGCCCGACGAGCGCGGCATAGACGATCGCGATCGTCGAAACCTCGGTCGCGGTGGCGACGCCTTCCACCACCGCGGCCCGCACGACGAAGGGGAGGGCCAGTGCCGGCACGGCGATGACGAACGTCCGCAGGATGGTCTTCGCGCTGGCGCGCTCAACCTTCGGAAAATCGGCGCGCCGAAAGCGATAGCCAACCGAGGCGCAGAGCCCCATGCCGCAGATCAGCGCCGGCAGCATCCCGCCGGTGAAGAGGGCGGCGATCGAGACGCTGGTGACCGAGCCGATCGTTATCAGCACCAGACTGGGCGGGATCGTTTCAGTCTGTGCGCCTGTCGCGGACAAGAGCGCCGCCATGTCGCCCGGCTGATAGCCGCGCGCCTTGAGCTCCGGAAACAACACGGGCGCGACGGCTGCCATGTCGGCGACCTTCGATCCCGAAATGCCCGAAACCAGATACATCGCACCGATCAGGACATAGGCCAGGCCGCCGCGTACATGGCCGAGCAGGGCGGCCAGGAAACGGACCATCACCCGGCCCATGCCGGTCATCTCGATCAGCAGGCCCAGGAACACGAACAGCGGCACCGACAAGAGGATGATGTGCGACATGCCCTCGCTCATCCGCGAGGCGACCACGATCATCGGCGCCGATGTCGCGAAGGCGACATAGCCGCAGGCGGCGAGCCCGAAGGCGAAGGCGATCGGCGCCCCCGCCAGGATCGTGAGGAACAATATGCTGCCGAAAAAGAGAAAGATGTTGTTCTTGCCCAAGGAAAGTAGCGACTGATCGAACAGCGTGGCCGCCGTTGCCACGACGATCGCGATCATCACCGCGATCAGAGCCAGCCTCGTCCCGTCGCGTCGAAAAGCCTGAAACAGGCTAATAGCAAGCATCAGCACCAATGAGAGCGGCAGCGCTGCAGCCTTCCACGATGCCGAAATCTCGAGCGCCGGCGAGAAGATCGGAGCTTCTTCGGCCATATAGTGAATGCCGGGGGGGATCATCAGCAGCAGAACCGAAAGCGCGACCGCCGTGCCGAAGGTCGAAAAGGCGGCGCGCGACGATGCGGGCAGCGGATCGATCAGCACGGTCATTCTGAGATGCTGCACGCGCGCGGTGGCAACAACAGCACCCAACATGACCAGCCAGATGAACAGCGTCGATCCGAGTTCGTCCAGCCAGATCAACGGCGCATGAAAGAGATACCGCAGCATCACCCCAACGAAGAGGATGACGATCTCTGCTGTCATTAGCGCGGCAACCGCCAGCTCGACAGCGCGGGTCAGGCCCTTTTCCACGAGGCCGGTGCCCGGTTTGAAGCCCGGCGGCGGACCATGGTCGGAGGCGGACGTCGGATCGGCGTGTTCGAGGTTCATGTCCGTCATCCCAGACGTTTGCCGATGCTGCGTTCGAGCAGCGCCCAGGGCGCAGCGCCCAGCCTTGCTTTCCAGTCGCGATAATAGCCGGACCGGGCCAGGGCCTGTTGAAACAGGCTCCTGTCTACCTCCTGGAAAACGATACCGGCCTCGGTCAGGCTCGTGCGCGCGTCATGCGCCGCCTGTTCGCTCTCGGCGCGCTGAATCCGCGCGGCGGCATCGAACTCCTCGGCAATGAGATCCTGAAGCGACGCCGGCAGTCGTTGCAGGGCAGCCATGTTCGCCGCCATCCACCAGCCATCCCAGATATGACTGGTGAGTGTGCAGACTTTCTGGACTTCATAGATCTTCCCGCTCCGGATCGCCGGTAGCCCGGCGTCGACGCCGTCGACCACTCGGGTCTGCAGGGCGGTATAGGTCTCGCTCCAAGGCAGGCCTACCGGGGCGGCGCCGAGCGACTTATAAAGGCGTATCCAGGAGCGGCCCATCGGCACGCGGAGGCGAAAACCTTGAAGATCGGCGGGTGTCCGGATGATGTGATCGGCGGACATGATCTGAAAGAAGCCGCTGTCCCATACCCGATCGAACAGGTGGATACCGCCCCGGCCAGCCTCGGTGCGGACGAAGCTGCCTAGATCGCCATCCATCGCCCGCCAGACGTCATCGTGGTTCGCAAAGGCGAAACCGGTGGCGCTGGCGCCCACCGCCGGCATCATCGACGACAGCAACGTGCCGGATGCGGAGGCGAACTCCAGCGCCCCGGCGCGCAACTGGGTGAGCATATCGGCTTCCGAGCCCAGCTGGCTGTCGGAAAAGACCTGGATATTCAGGCGCCCCCCGCTGGCTTCCCGGATTTTCGCCGCAGCGCGCTGAATATTCGCGGTGACCGGGTGACGGGCATTGGTGATGCAGCCGAATTTATAGGTGAACTCGGCTTCCGATCGCGGACGCGACAGGAGGAAGGGGGCGCCGAGCGCCAACGCCGCACCGCCGATCAGTATATTCCGTCGCGGGATAGCGTTCATCCCCCCTCCTCATCATTGCGGGCCAGTGATCGTGCCCGATACATCCTTTGCGCGATCCCGATCGCGGCGGCCACGTTCGCGATCAGACCACCCCATCCGAGCGCAGCGCCCGGATCCGCTCCGGTGACAGACCGATGCCGGAGAGAATGGCGTCGGTATGCTCGCCCAACAGCGGCGGCGCCGATCTTATCGTGCACGGTGTGCCCGAATATTTCACGGGAAATCCGAGCTGCGGGATCGTGCCCTCCACCGGGTGTTCGACGGTCTGCAGCATCTGACGGTGCCGCACATGGGGGTCGTCGAACATTTCCTCCATATCGAGCACTGGGCCGAACGGGATATCTATTGCGGCAAATTCGGTGACCCAGGCATCGCGCTCGCGGCTGCCGAACAGGCTGGCGAGAATGGCCTTCTGCCGTTCGGCTTCTTCGCCCTCGGGCCACTGCTGATCCTTCAGCTCGGCCAGGCCGACATGATCGCAGAAGCGATGCCAGAAATGATCCTCGATGATTCCCAATGCCACGAACTTTCCGTCCGAACAGCGGTACACATTGTAACACGGGCCCTGCCCGATGAACGGCCGCTCGCCGCCCCGCGGTTCGACCTTCCCGAAGAGATATTCGGCGCCATGCAGAGCAAGCCAGGAGATGGTGCCGTCATGCATCGACACGTCGACATATTGGCCACGGCCGGTATGGCCACGAGCGAACAGGGCGGCGAGGATGCCGGTGGTGGCCATCAGCGATCCGCCGCCGACATCGGCGATCGACAGGCCCGGCACTATCGGGCCTTCCCCTGCCTTGCCGAACAACTGGAGCGCGCCCGCTTCCGCCATATAGTTGAGATCATGGCCCGGCTTGAGCCGGTAGGGGCCATCCTGGCCATAGCCGCTGATCGAGCAGAATATCAGGCGCGGATTTTCTTCGGACAGGCTGTCATAGGACAGCCCCAGCCGATCCATCACGCCGGGCCGGAAGCCTTCCAGCAGGATATCGGCGTTGCGCACCAAGCTGCGCAGAATCTCTTTGCCTTCCGGTTTCTTGAGATCGAGCGTGATGCTTTTCTTGTTGCGGTTGAGCAACAGGAAGGAGCCGGATTCGTAGCGATGGCGCGGATACCATGCGCGGTTATAGTCCCCGCCGTCGCGCTGCTCGACCTTGATGACCTCGGCACCGAGATCCGCCAGCATCTGCGAGCAATAGGCCCCCGGAAGCAGCCGGGTCAGATCGAGCACGGTGACGCCTTCGAGAGCGTTTGGCGCAGTTGTGCGCATGGCTTGTTTCCCCTCCGTCATGCGGCGGTCCAGCCGCCGTCGACCCCGAGCGACTGTCCCGTCACGTAGCTTGCCTCGGACGAAGCGAGGAACAGGCAGGCGCCGACCACTTCCTGGGGGGTGCCGAAACGCCCCATCGGGGTGCGCGCGGCGATGCGCGTTCGCAATGCCTCATGATTCTGCAGGCCTTCGGTCAGATCGGTCTCGAAGTAACCGGGGGAAACCGCGTTGACCCTGACCCCTCGGGTGGCCCAATCCAGTGCGAGCGATTTCGTGAGAAGCTCCACACCGCCTTTCGCCGCGCAATAGGCGGTGGTCTTTGCCAGTGCGGCCCGGCCGGCGATCGAGCTGATGTTGACGATCGCCCCCCGGCCTCTGGCCAGCATCGCGCGGCCGGCATGCTTGCACATCAGGAAGACGCCGGTGAGGTTGATGTCGATGATCTGGCGCCATTCTTCCAGAGGCGTGTCCTCTGGCCGGCGATACCAGGGATTGATCCCGGCGTTGTTGACCAGCACGTCGATATGTCCGTAGCCGTCCTCGATCTCCCGGCACAGCCGGGCGACACCGTCCTCGTCGGCGACGTCGCAGGGGAAGGACCGGGCTTCGCCGCCCGCGGCCTCGATCGCGTCCGCCGTGGCCGCGAGGGTGTTCGGGTTCCGGCCGACCAGCGCCACGCGTGCCCCTTCGGCGGCGAAGCCATGCGATATCGCATGGCCCAGCCCCCGGCCGCCACCGGTGACGATGGCGACCTGGCCTTCGAAGCGGCGGCGGCCGGCCGGGGATGGGGCGGGCAAGGTCATGCCGCTGCCTTGTTGAGCTTGCGGGCGATGTTCCAGCGATGCACCTCGGACGGGCCATCATAGATGCGGAAGGCGCGGATATCGCGGAATATGCGCTCCACCTCGGTATCGCCGGTCACGCCCATGCCGCCGAGGATTTGCACGCAGCGATCCACCACCCGCCAGACCGCTTCCGAACAATAGACTTTCAGCATGCTGCTTTCGAGGCCAGCCCGCTCGCCCTGGTCGAGCAACCAGGCGGTGTGCCAGATGCCGATCCGGGCGGTGTGAAGATCGATCTCGTTATCCGCCAGCATGAAACCGATGCCCTGATGCGCGGCGATCACCGCGCCGAAGGCCTCGCGCTTGCGGGCATAGTCGGCCGCGATATCGTGCGCGCGCCGCGCGGCGCCGAGCCACCGCATGCAGTGCGTGAGCCGCGCAGGCACCAGGCGAACCTGCGCGTTGCGAAAGCCCTGCCCGATCTGGCCGAGAATATCCGACGCCGGAACGCGGACATTCTCGAGCAAGATTTCCGCATGGCCCCCGGTGAAGGATGAATCGAGCGTGACGAGTTCGCGATCGATCCGGAAGCCCGACGTCGGCAGATCGGCGACGAACATCGTCGCGCCGACATCTTCTCCATCGATGATCGTCCGCGCCATGATAATCGTGAAGGCGGCGCCGTCCGCGCCGGTGATCAGCCATTTGCGGCCGTTGATGACGAAATCGTCCCCGTCCTTCACGGCCGTGGTCTTCATCAGCGACGGATCCGAACCGGCGCCGGGATGGGGTTCGGTCATGCAGAAGCACGAGCGCGTCTCGCCCGCCGCCATCGGCCGCAGCCAGCGCTCCTTCTGCTCCGGCGTCGCGACAGCATCGAGCAGATGCATATTGCCTTCGTCGGGGGCGGCGCAGTTCAGCGCGACGGGGCCGAGCATCGAATAGCCGGCGGCCTCGAAGACGACCGCCTTTTCCACATAGGACAGGCCGAGGCCGCCGAGCTCACGCGGAAGCTGCGGGCTGAGCAGGCCGGCATCGCGGGCGTGGCCGACCAGTTCGCGGCGCAGATCGTCGGACGGGCCATGCTGGGCCCGCCGGGGGTCGCGTTCGCGCGGGATCACTATGTCGTTCACGAAGGTGCGCGTGCGTTCCTGCAGCGCGACCAGCGACGGGGTAAGACTGAAATCCATGTTGCCTCTTGTTTTTAGAAGATCTTGTCGCGGGCTATGTCCATGCAGAAGCCCAGCAGTTCGTCGGCGAGGTCCCGGAAGCCCGAATAGCGCGGGTCTTTCGTCTCGCCGGAGACGTGGCGCTGGTGCAGCTGGTGAAAGACCACGCCCAGCTTGAATACCGAGAGGACACGATAGGCCTTGAAGCCGTCGAGCGGCCGGCCGGCGCGTTCGGCATAGCTGTTCGCCGCCGCCTCGCGGCTCAGGAAGCCCGGCCTGCCGCTGGGCATCTGCGCGAGCCGCTGCATGCAGGACGGATCACCGGGCTCGGTCCAATAGCTGAGCAGGGTGGCAAGATCGAACAGCGGATCGCCCCGGGTTCCCATATCCCAGTCGAGGATCGCGACCGGGCGAAGGTCTGCCGGGTCGAGCAGGACATTGTCCAGCTTGAAGTCGTTGTGCAGCAAGGATGGCGGCGTTGCCGGCGGATCGGCCACATCGTCCAGCCATTGTGCGATGGCGGTGATCGAGGCGTGCTGGCCATCGCCGAGAATGCGATCGGCGCGCCGAAGCCAGCCGCGGCATGTACGCCGGAAGAAATCCTGCGGCGAACCCAGATCCTGCAGGCCGACCGCGTCGACGTCCACGGCGTGGATGCGCGCCAGCGTGTCGATGAGCATGTTCGACAGCGCCGCGCCGGTTGCCCGGGTTTCGGGTAGCGGCGCCAGGCTGTCGCCTCGAACCGCAACGCCCTGGCGGAATTCGATCAGCTGGAAAGGGGCCCCGGCAATGGCGGGATCGTCGCAGAGATGGAGGCTGCGCGGTGCAAGAGGCAGTTCGCGCCACAAATTCGAGAGGATATGATGCTCGCGCACCATGTCGTTGGCGCCTGGCGGCAAAGGACCCGATGGTGGGCGTCGAAGAACAGCCCAGTCGCCATCGATTTTCAGAAGATAGTTTAGATTGGCTAGACCACCTGCGAATTGTCGAGGTTGAGTGAGCAAGTCGATCGAGAGATTTTTCTGATCGAGATATTGAGTGATTCGTGCCCAGTCGAGCGGGTGACTGTCTTCCACCGGACGGAAGTTCATCTCCATAGCGCCGCCGGCTGCCGGGGTGTTTTCCCGTGCGGTCGCAGCCTTTGGCGTCCCCACTCCAATTCCTTTGCTTTCGTCCATTCCCAAAAATAGTCCGACAATAAGACAGATGTCAACGGCATTCCGAACGGCCATTGGGGACGATTCGCGCGAATAATCCTCTAAAATGGCCGATTTTTATAAGAATCTGCGACTTTTCAGATCTATTGACTTGATCATGGGCGGACAATATAGTCGGACTATCGGACTTACGACGAAAGAGAGGCGACGATCATCGTCCGATCTCATCGGTGTCGAGCGCGTGAGCCATGTGGCGGGGCGAGCTGGCCGGTGAATCTTCGATCGGGAAAGGCTGCTGGAAAGGCG